>NZ_JASBOF010000003.1:0-158672 GCF_039907195.1 Corynebacterium sp. c3Ub_189
TAATAAGATTGCGGAGCACAAGGATCTCAACGACGGCAAGCAGACCGTTAACTCCAAGGAGGATAGGCCTTCTGAGTCCACGACTCCGTCTACGACTACGACTGACGTCGTGCCGGATAAGCCTGGTCACGGTGGCGAGGGTGAAACCTCTACGCCTTCTTCCTCTGAGGATTCCTCTACCTCGACGACTAGCGAGACCAGCGAGTCTGAGGAGCCGGGTGACTCTGAGAGTGAGAAGCCTTCCGAGTCTGAGGAGCCGGGTGACTCTGAGAGTGAGAAGCCTTCCGAGTCTGAGGAACCGTCTGAGTCTGAGTCCAGTGAGCCTTCTGAGTCCGAGTCTGTAGAGACCACGTCTTCTGAGGCTTCCGAGACCTCTGAGTCTGACAAGCCTTCGGACGGCGAGTCGACGACCCCGGATAAGCCGACCGAGCCTTCTGAATCGACCGAGCCTAACGAGCCGGGTACCCCTGGTGACGACGAGAAGGACACCCCGAAGGTTTCCACCAACGCGGACTTCGAGGGCGGCCTGCGTGAGGTTGTTGCTGGTGCCAAGATTGTTGACAAGGTCACCTATGAGGGTCTGGTTCCGGGTAAGGAATACATTCTGGATGCCCAGCTGATTTCCAAGGAGGACGGCAAGACCGTTCTTGGTGAGACTAAGGGCCACAAGTTCACCCCGGATGAGGCTAACGGTACTGAGGCTGTCACCATCGTTGTTGATGACAGCGTGACCGAGCCGGTTGAGGCTGCGGTTGCCTTCGAGACGCTGACCTCCACCCAGGTGGATAAGCACGGTGAGGACAACCCGACCGATGAGGACAACCCGAACCCGGTTGGTGAGCACAAGGACATCAACGACAAGGATCAGACTGTCCCGAAGAAGTCCCCGAAGATCAGCACGAATGCTGACTTTGAGGATGGTTCTCATGAGGTTGTTGCTGGTGCCAAGATTGTTGACAAGGTCACCTATGAGGGTCTGGTTCCGGGTAAGGAATACACCCTGAAGGCTGAGCTCATTAACAAGAAGGACGGCAAGTCTGTTCTGGGCAAGGGTGAAGTTACCTTCACTCCGAAGGAGTCCAACGGCATGGAGCCTGTCACCATCACCGTGAACGATGATGTGAAGGAGCCTGTCCAGGCTGCGGTTGCCTTTGAGGAGCTCACCTCTACTGAGGTCAATGACAAGGGTGAGGACACTCCGGATACCACTCCGGAGAACCCGAACCACATCGCTGAGCACAAGGACATCAACGACAAGGATCAGACCGTAACCTCGCACGAGGTTCACGATCAGGACACCCCAGGCGGTTCTTCGGATGGTTCCTCTGACGGTTCTTCCCATGGTTCCTCCAAGGACAGCAAGTGGTGGCTCATCCTGATTCCGGGCATCGGCTTGGGCAAGATCATCAAGGATCACTTCGACCACAAGGATCATGGCAACCACAACGGTGGCCACGGTGACAACACCGGTAACCACGATGGTGGCAATGGTCACGAGGTCCAGGGTCAGGATGCTCTTAAGGGCGGCAACTCTGACAATGGTCACGAGGACAAGGGTCAGGATGCTCCTCAGGGCGGCAACTCTGATAATGGACACGGCCGTGGCGTCGAGGTCCAGGGTCAGGAACCTGAAGAGACTGGCAACGCACTGCCATCCAACGCCGACCGCGTTGAGATTAAGTCCGTTCCGTCCGGCGCAACCGAGCTTGAGCCGGGTATGCAGGATTACATCAAGTAGTCCATAAGCATCGGTGAGGCGGCCCGCGGGTCGCCCCACCGGGGTTGAGACTTAAACACCAAAAATCCCCTCCAGGGTGTGACTGCACACGCTGGAGGGGATTTGCATATAACCTGCACAAGGTAGACAAATCGAGGAAGTAGAGGAAGCTAGCTATGGGAAAGCACGCGCAACCACAGCAGCCGGAAGACAATGGAATGTCGCAGCATCCGGCGAGTAGGGAAGAAGGGGGCGTCGGCAAGCAGGGCATGGGCCGTGGCAAGCTGATCGCTATTATCGCGGCCATCGTTGTGGTGGCATTGGTCTTGTTGCAGGTAGTGCTGTACCTGGCGCGCGATGATGAGGATGAGGATGGTTCGGCGCCGGAGACGGTAGCCAGCGAGAGCGCCTCGGAGGAATCCGGGCCGAAGTCCGATGCCTTCGTGGATGATTCGGGCCAGCAGGAGCACGAGTATGAGGCCGCGCCTGGTGAGTTCAAGGGCTTTGAGGGCATGTCCGTGGGTATCGATGGCGAATATGCGGCTGTAGACCCCGTACAGGTCACGGACCAGGGCGTGCTGCTTCCGCCACACGACGTCACCCGCGTGGGCTGGTACTCCGCCTCCGCTGTACCGGGTGAGCCGGGCAATGTGGGCTCGAGTGTGATTACCGGCCACATTAACTACCAGGGCCAGGGAACCGGTTATGCGGAGAAGTTCACCAAGCTGAAGAAGGACCAGGAATTCACTGTGGTCATCGACGGCCAGGAGCGCACCTTCCGCGTGACCGAGGCGCCGTACCGCCTGCCAAAGGGCTCCGGATTCCCGGACGTGGTCAACGATAAGGAAGGCGAGAACCGCCTGGTTCTCATTACCTGTGGCGGCCAGTTCGTTGGTGGCGCGCTGGGTTATGAGGACAACATCATTACCGTGGCGGAGCCGGTAGGCGAGCCAGAGCAGCCCGCCGAGCAGCCGGCAGAGGAGGCACCGGCTGAGGCACCTGCAGCCTAGGCTGAAACTCCTACGGCGCCCTGCGGAATTGCCCACAGGGCGCCTTCGCCTATCCGGCTCACCTGGCATGTAGGTGGTGGGGTTGGGGCCTAAATATGAAATAATTTAAGGCAGTAAACGCCGCTGCCTGCGGCTTAGAAGGAGCATTTTCATGGATAATCCAGGCGAGATCGCCGGTCATATTGGCACGCCGCTGACCAGCAATGCCACCAAGGTATTGCTGCTGGGCTCGGGCGAGCTGGGCAAGCAGCTGGCCATGTCCTTCCAAAACTTGGGCTTGGAGGTCCACGCGGTGGACTCGTATGCGGGCGCGCCGGCGCACCAGGTGGCGCAGTATAGCTACGTCGCCGATATCAAGGACACCGGGCGCATCCTGCAGTTGGCCCAAGAGATTCATCCGCATTTTGTGGTTCCGGAGGTAGAAACCGTTGCGGTAGAAGCGCTGGAGGAGATGGAGGCGCATAGCGACGCCGTCGTGGTCCCCTCCGCCCGCGCCTGCGCCATGACGCAGGACCGCCAGTGCGTGCGCGAGGTGGCGGAGAATATTGGGCTGCCGGTTTCCGCGTATCGCTTTGCTAGCTCCGTGGAGGAGCTGGAAGAAGCGGTGGGGGAGCTGGGCTTTCCGTGCATTATTAAGCCGGATGTGTCCACCTCCGGCAAGGGCCACATGATTGCTCGCGACGAGGAGGATGTGCGCACCGCGTGGGAGACCGTGCGGCGCGTCTCCTCGGATTCGCAGCGCGTCGTGGCCGAGCGCTTCGTGGACTTTGACCTCGAGGTCACCCTGCTGGCCATCCGTTCCATCGATCCGGCCACGGGCAAGTTGGCCACGTGGTTTAGCGAGCCTATCGGCCACCGCCATGAGCGCGGCGACCTCGTGGAGGAGTGGCAGCCTACCGGCATGAGCGAGATCGCGCTGGAAAACGCGCGTTCGGTGGCCGCGCGCATCTCTAATGAGTTGGGCGGGCGCGGCGTGTACTGCGTGGAGCTCTTTGTCGCGGGCGATGACGTGTACTTTTCCTCCGTGTCCCCGCGGCCCTCGGATACGGCGATGCTGACCTGCTATACGCAGCGTTTTTCCGCCTTTGACCTGCATGCGCGCGCGATTTTGGGCTACCCCATCGACGCCACCCTGGTCACCCCTGGCGCCAGCGTGGTGATCCACGCGGATGAGGAGCTGAATGAGGTGGCCTATACCGGCATCGCCGCGGCCCTCAACTACGCCGAGACGGACGTCAAGCTCTTTGGCAAGCCCGGGGCCTACAAGGGCCGTCGCATGGGCTTGGTGTCTGCCACCGCGGAAAGCGCGGAGGAGGCGCGCGACCGCGCAGCACTAGCCGCGCACAAGATCGAGGTGACCTCCACGCCGGGCCTTTTGGCCCAGGGCGGTGCGCGCGGCATCGATCCAGAGGCCGAGAACGTTCCCGATATCGAAGTTGTGGAGTACGAGGGCGGCGTGGAGCTCGACCCGAAGCTCGCCTCCGGCGTGGACGACGCCGACTAAGAAGCGGGGCGCAGCATCGGCTGGTGGGGGACTCCCTCATCATCAAATGGCTCGCCAATCGGCGTGAAGCCGAAGGAGGCGTAGTAGTCCACGAGGCCGGCCTGCGCCTCCAGATAGAGCGGCTTGCCTGGGTGCATGCGCTCGCCTAGGTCGACGGCCGCCTGGAACAGTTCGTGGCCGAGGCCCGTGCCACGCGCGGCGGGCGCGAGCGCGAAGCGGCCGATTTGGACGCCGGCGGCGTCGGAAAGCGCGGCGTCAGTGGGCGCGGCCGGAAAGACGCGGGCCGTGCCAAGCAGGTCATGGGAATCCGCATCCCAGGCCAGCAGGTGCACGGTCTGGGGGTCGGCGTCGGTGGCGTCAATCTCGGCGTACGGGCAGCGCTGCTCGTGCACAAAGACGTCCACCCGCAGCTTGTAGAGCTGGTGGACGTCCAAGGCCGCCAGTTGCCCTAGGGGCGCGGCGGAAATGATATGCGGCACGGTTTAGGCCTGCGGTCCGGCGTGCTTGACCATCTCGTCCCACTCGACGATCTTGATGCGCTCGCGGCCGTGGGCCTCGCCGGCGGCACGCTCAGCGGCATCCAGGCGATGCCAGCCTTCCCAGGTGGTCACGGCGATATCGCGGGAGGCCAGGAAGTCCAGGATATCCTGCGGATCGCGCTTGGTGGCCGGCTCCAAGTCGCCGGCCTTGTAATCGGCGATGAGCATGGTGGTGGTGTCCTTGGCATCGGACTTGGTATTGCCGATGAGACCTACTGGGCCGCGCTTAATCCAGCCGGTGGTGTAGAGGCCGGGGATCTTTTCGCCATCGACATTGGCCAGCACGTGGCCGCCGTCGTTGGGCATGGTGGCCTGGGTTTCGTCGAAAGGTACGCCGTCGACGGACTGCGGGTGGTAGCCCACTGCGCGGTAGACCGCCTGCACCGGCCACTCGGTGAATTTGCCAGTACCGGTTACAGTGCCATCGCCGTTGAGCTCGGTGCGCTCGGTCTTAATGGCGGTGACGTGGCCGTCCTCGCCCAGTACCTCTACCGGGGACTCGAAGAAGTGGATATAAAGCTTGTGCGGGGCATCGCCCGGCTCGCGCATGGCGTAAGACTCTAGGGTCTGGCACACCAGGTCAGTGGACTTGGCGGCGCGGCGGGCCTCTACAGAAGCCTCGTCATACTCGATGTCCTCAGGGTTGACGATGACCTCGATGGTCGGGGACTCGTCCAGCTCCTTAAGCTCCTTTGGCGTGTACTTAGCCTGCGCCGGGCCGCGGCGGCCAAAGACGTGGACCTCCTTGGCGCGGTTCTTCTTCAGCGCTGCGTACACGTTATCCGGGATCTCAGTAACCAGCAGCTCATCTGCGGTCTTGGCCAAGATGCGGGAGACGTCGAGGGAAACATTGCCCACGCCGACGACGGCAACGGATTCTGCCGAGAGATCCCAATCGCGCTCGAAGTTGGGGTTGCCGTCATAAAAGCCCACGAATTCGCCGGCGCCATGGTTGCCCTTGAGGTCCTCGCCCGGGATACCCATGCGCTTATCGGCGGTAGCACCGGTGGCGAAGATGATGGCGTCATAATACTCGCGCATCTCCTCGACGGTGATGTCCTTGCCCACCTCGATGTTGCCCAGGAAGCGGATCTCTTCCTTCTCCATAACGTTGTGCAGGGACTGCACGATGCCCTTGATACGCGGGTGATCCGGTGCCACACCGTAGCGGATCAAACCGAACGGCGTCGGCATCTTTTCAAAAAGATCGATCTGCACATCGAGGTCGGATTTCACTAGAAGGTCAGAGGCGTAAATGCCTGCCGGGCCGGAGCCGACCACGGCGACGCGCACTGGGGTAGTCATGTGCTTAGGGTGTCCTTTCTTTCGTTTTGCTGCATATTCTACGCGGTCACTATGCGATAAAAACCACAGCATTACTAACCCCAGTTTAGGGAGGTTACGATAGGGCATAGGAGGGGGTAAATCGCGTACAGTGGAATAGTCACCGCGTGTTAATAACTGTGACGTATGACATGAAGTTATGACGCGCGTTAATTGTGTTCAAGTGACCGTGAATGAAAGGTAATTTGCATGTCTGCATCCCATTCCGCAGTTATTAGCGCTATTGGCCGGGGCTTCGATGGCCTCGACGTGCCGGCCCTGGCACAAGAACTGGGCGCGGAGTTCATCCGCCTCGAAGACTTCGATGCTACCGTCAGCGCCGTCCTGGCTAACGCGCCTGCCGCCGAGAACATCGTGGCGCAGGGTACCGGTGATATCGCCTTCGATGCCGAGGCGGCTGCTGCCCTTGGCCTGCCGCTGGCCATCATTTCCGGCGCCCCACAGCGCACCGGCGAGCTTGCCCAGCACAATGCGGAATCCCTGGGTGCCACCGTAGCCGGCATCTTCACCGACCTGGAAGCGGTCCCGGGCGCACTTGCCGCGCTTGGCGACGTCTCCCCGGTCATGTCCGCAGACCTCTTCCAGAAGCAGCTCATCGACCAGGCCCGCGCCGCCGGTTCCCACATCGTCCTGCCAGAGGGCGACGATGACCGCATCCTCGAGGCTGCCCACGTGGTGCTGCGCGATAAGGTTGCCAAGCTGACCATCCTGGGCAACGAGGCCGATATCAAGGCCCGCGCCGCTGAGCTCAAGCTCGACTTGGCTGGCGCCGATATCATCAATCACCTCGAGTCCCCACTGGCAGAGGAATTCGCCGCTGATTTTGCTGAGCTGCGCAAGAAGAAGGGCGTTACCCTCGAGCAGGCTCGCGAGACGATGCAGGACATCTCCTACTTCGCCACCATGATGGTGCACAAGGGCTTGGCCGATGGCATGGTCTCCGGCGCTGCTCACACCACCGCGCACACCATTAAGCCTTCCTTCCAGATCATCAAGACCAAGCCGAACGCTTCCGTGGTCTCCTCCATCTTCCTGATGGTCATGCGCGGCCGCCTGTGGGCCTTCGGTGACTGCGCCGTCAACCCGAACCCCACCGCCGAGCAGCTGGGCGAGATCGCCATTGTCTCCGCACAGACCGCCTCCCAGTTCGGCATCGACCCGCGTGTGGCCATGCTGTCCTACTCCTCCGGCACCTCCGGTTCCGGCCCGGACGTTGACCGTGCAGTGGCCGCCGTGGAGGCCGCCAAGAAGCTGGATTCCTCCGTCAAGGTGGATGGTCCGCTGCAGTTCGATGCCGCCTGCGATCCAGGCGTTGCGGCTAAGAAGATGCCGAATTCTGAGGTTGCCGGTCAGGCAAACGTCTTCGTCTTCCCGGATCTTGAGGCCGGCAATATTGGCTACAAGACGGCACAGCGCACCGGCGGTGCGCTCGCCGTGGGCCCGATCCTGCAGGGCCTGAACAAGCCGGTTAACGATCTGTCGCGTGGCGCGACCGTTCCGGACATCATCAACACCGTTGCAATCACCGCTATTCAGGCTGGAGAGAAATAAATGTCATACGTTCTGGTCCTTAACTCAGGTTCTTCCTCCGTTAAATTCCAGCTGGTCGATCCCGAGTCCAGCGCCACGGATACCCCGCTGGTCTCTGGCCTGGTCGAGCAGGTTGGCGAGCCCCTCGGCGCCGTCACCGTCAAGACCGGTGGCGAGAAGTACAAGGAAGAGCTGGAAATCCCTACTCACTCCTTCGGCCTTGAGCGCGCTTTTGCCATCATGAGCGAGCACAACGTTGGCCCGACCGACGTGGATGTTATCGCCGTTGGTCACCGTGTTGTTCACGGCGGCCGCCTCTTCTCCGAGCCACAGCTCATCGTGGACCAGATTGAGTCCATGATTGAAGACCTCATCCCGCTGGCTCCGCTGCACAACCCGGCCAACCTGGACGGCATCCGCGTGGCCCGCAAGATGCTGCCGGATATTCCGCACGTTGCCGTCTTCGATACCGCGTTCTTCAACACCCTGCCGCCGGCAGCTGCGCTATATGCCATCAACAATGAGGTGGCATCCAAGTACGATATCCGCCGCTACGGCTTCCACGGCACCTCTCACGAGTTCGTCTCCCAGCAGGTGCCGGCCCTTTTGGGTCGCGACCCAATGCACACCCACCAGATCACTCTTCACCTGGGCAACGGTGCTTCTGCTGCGGCCATCCGCAATGGCCGCGCCATCGATACCTCGATGGGCCTGACCCCGTTGGCCGGTCTGGCTATGGGCACCCGTTCCGGTGACATTGACCCGGGCATCATCTTCCACCTCGTCCGCGAGGCGGGCATGAGTGTGGACGAGATTGACACCCTGCTCAATAAGCAGTCCGGTGTCAAGGGCATCTCCGGTGTCAACGACTTCCGTACGCTGCGCGAGCGCATCGACAACGAAGACCAGGACGCGTGGCTGGCCTACAATATCTACATTCACCAGCTGCGCCGCTTCATCGGTTCCTACATGATTTCCCTGGGCCGCGTTGACGCCATCACCTTTACCGCCGGTGTGGGTGAAAACGATACCGAGGTGCGCCAGGATTCCCTCTACAACCTGGATATGTACGGCATCCACTTTGATAAGGAGCGCAACCTGGTCCGCTCCGACCAGCCGCGCATGATCTCCACCGAGGATTCCCCGGTCAAGGTCTTCGTTGTGCCGACCAACGAGGAGCTGGCGATCGCCCAGAAGTCTGCCGAAATCGCCGCTATGGCGCGTGAGGCTGGCATGTACAAGTAAAGATTCTCACGTCTAGCTAGCGGCTGGAATATGAATAAGGGGCGTGCGGTCCGCAAGGGATCGCACGCCTCGTTTTTGTCTCTGAACCTAGTACAGCAAATGTTTCGTTTATTTCGGTTATTTTGTAAGGTGAGGGTATGAAGGACTTACAAAATGGCGGGGCAACTCGGGATACCAGCCCAGCGGAAGAGGCTTTACTAAGGCTCAATTCTGTGTTGGAGGCAAAAGATTCACCGGCACCAGTGGATATATTCGTGCAAGGAACCGAGCAAATAATCGCAATTCCGCGAGAAATCGCTGAAACCCTGCAGAAAGTTCTCGTCATTGAAGCGGCAGGGAAATCGGTCCGCGTAGTGCCCGAGGAATCCGAATTCACCACGCAACAGGCAGCAGACTTTCTCAATGTTTCGCGGCCACACGTTGTAAAGCTCATTGATGAAGGGAGCCTTCCCGGCTACAAGGTTGGTTCCCATCGGCGCGTGAGTCTTGCGGATCTGCAGAAATACAAGAATGAAAGAGATGTCCGTCAGCGCCGTGCCGTAGCTGAATTAACAGCCTTATCGGAGGACCTGGAGCTATATTAGTGGGGCGGCTGTACGAGCCTGTGTAGCGATTAGAAGGTGGTGACCGGGCGGACCTGGTTGGCAAGGTCAACGAGCGCGTAGCGGTGGCGGCTAAACGGCGCTTGGCGGGCGAGGGCACGGAGGGTCTCGGACAAGCCGGTGCGCAGGCCACGCTGGGTAAAGGCGTATTCGAAGAGGTCGTTGGGGGAGGCGGCGCGCGATAGATCAGCGTTGCGCAGGAAATTCAGGCCAGCGGAAATGACGGCGATCTTGATCTGGAGGAAGCGCGGCTCGTTGGTGGGGACCTCTTCGAGGCGTCGGGCAGCGCGGCGAATGCGGGATTCGGAAAGGTCCTGGACGATGAGCTGGAGGATCGTCGTCAAGCGGGCCATGCGGTAGTGGCGCGACGCATTGGGAACCTTGTCGAGGACCACGACGGCTACCTCCACCTGGCCCTCGGAGCGCAGCTGGCGGGCGAGGCCAAAGGAGGAGGAGACGGTGGTGGGGTTGGTAGACCACACGATCCCGTAGAGGCGCATGGAGTTAAAACGCAGCGCGGCCGGGTCCTCCGTGACGTGGTTCCAAATTTCGGGTTGGCCCTCAAAGGCGGAGTTGGGGAGATCAGCCAGGGTGGAGTGCATATTGGAGCAAGCACGGGCCACGGTGGGGTCAATGAGAGAGGTATCGCTGTAATCGAGCTGTTGCAGGATGAGCTCGTTGATGGCGGCGATGGCGAGCTTGGGGGCCGCCTCGCCCGGCAGGAGGTCGAGGACGGTGGAGAAGTATTTCTGGGCGTCGCGGTAGTCGTCGTGAAGCAGCTCGGTAATTCCGGCGTACCACTGGAAGCGCCAGTCTTGGCCAAGGCGGTCTTCGATGGAGCTTAGCCACTGGCGGGCCTGGCCGGTATAGCCCAGGTCAATCATGGAGCGGACCACGCCCAGCGGGATTTCGGCGGAGTGTTCATACTCGGGGGTCTGCATGGCCTGGCGGAGGGTCTCCAGGGCTTCCTGTGGCTCGGCATAGGAAGCACCCTGGAGGAGGCCGGCGCCCACATCGTCGCGGTCCAGCAGCGGGGTGGGCAGCGCGGAGACAACCTCGGGGGCGGTGATTTGGACGGTGCGATCGATGCCGTCGATAAGCTGGTCGGTGCGAAAGACCAGGTGTTTGGTGCCAAAAGTGGTACGTTGCGGCGAAAAGAGCGAGTGCTGGGACGGATATTGGAGGCCGTCGCGGATGGCAATGACCTCGCGCAGAACGCCGTAGAGCTGGGTGCGCAGCTCTTTGATGGAGGTAAAACGGCGCTTTGGGTCCGGGTCGGTGGCGCGCTGTAACAGGCGGTACAGCGAGAGGAAGCGGCGCAGCTCCGGCTCCTCGGTGGGGGTAGGAATGCCCGGCAGATAGACGCCGTCTTCAGTAGGCAGCTTGAGGCAGAGCGCAGCCAGGGTACGGCCGATGGTGTAGATATCGCTGGCGATGGAGGGCCCTTCGGTGGCTACCTCTGGGGCCTGGTAACCCTTGGTGCCGTAAATATAGCCAAAGGCGCCGATTCCGGAAACCGCTCCCAAATCAATGAGCTTGACCTGGTCCTCGGTGACGATGATGTTATCGGGTTTAAGGTCGTTGTAGACCACCCCGCGCGAATGCAGGTATTCCAGCGCAGGCAGGATTTCTAAGATATAGGCGATGGCGATATCAACCGGCAGGAGCTTATCGGGTTGCTTTTTGCGCCTGTTTCTTAGCGACGGCCCGCCAACGTACTCCATGACAATAAAGCCACCGGGTACTCGCTCGTCATCGATAAAGTTGAAAATCTTGACGATACCGGGGTGGGTAATATCCGCGAGAAACTCGCGTTCGGCCACCGCAGCGGCGGTTTCGTCGGCCGATTTTTGGGCCTGCATACCTTTGAGAACCACCACTCTTCCCGAGACAAAGTGGTCATTGGCCAGGTAAATCCATCCCATGCCGCCATGGGCGATAACGCCCAAGATTTCGTACTGGCCGGCCACCACGTCACCGGGCTGCAGCTGCGGCGGCGGGATCTTTTTGCCGGATGTTTTCTCGGCCGGATCGATCAGGGCATCGGTGGGTTCGGACGGGGTGATAAAGGGCAGCCGCACCATGCCATCGGCCACGCGGCGCTCGGTGCGGTGGGTGCCGCGACGCTCACGGAAGGTATCGAGCGCGCGGCGGCGCGAGCGTTGCGAGGAATCCTCTTGGGCCTTCTGGGCGCGCTGCTGTTCGCGTTGGGCGCGGATATTATCCAGATCCGCCAGAAGGCTGGAGATGTGGTCTGGGTCGATGGAACCATCGCCATCTTCATCGTCGTCCGCGAACGGATCGAAAGCCACAGCAGCGGTGCCGGTTTCCTCCCCGGACTCCTCATCGGCGAAGGGGTCAAAGGCCACGGCCGCAGTGCTCTCTTCCTCTTCGTCCGCAAAGGGGTTGAAAGGAACGGCGGCGGTGGCGGGGCCATCGTCCAGCGCATCCGGCTCCTGCGCGGAATTGGAGGCATTGGTGGGCTGGCGGAAGGCGCGCTGGGTATCGAGGTTCTCCGGTTCGATGTACTCGAGCTCGTCGTCGCTAAAATTCGGGTTATGGCTCATGGCTTAGCGTCCTCCTCGATGTACTTGCCGGCCGGCAGGGTGGGCTCTTCCAAGTAGGCGCCGAGCCACTCCTTAAAGATTGCGGACCACGTGCCGTCGCGGCGGACGCGCTCGAGCGTGGAATTTACTTGGCGCAGCAGCGGGCGGGTGTCATGCTGCTTGCTGGGGCGGCGCACGGCCACGCCGTAGTTCTCGGTCTCTAGCGGCTCGCCCACGATGGAGGTATAGGAGTCTTGGGCGGCCATGCCGGAGAGCAAGGCATCATCGACGACGATGCCGTCGGCCTGGTTAAGCTGCAGGGCCATCAGGCAATCGCCCCAGGAACGGGTAACCAAGAGATCGGACTTGGGGGCGTGCTCGCGGATGGTATCCAGCGCGGTGGACGCGCCTACGCCGCATAGGGTCTTACCGGCGGCGTCTTTCACGGACCTAATGCCGGAATTGGTGAGCACCAGCATGCGGGTTTGGGTTCTCATATAGGGAATGGAAAAGGCCACGTCGCGCTCGCGCTCAGGGCTAATGGTCATGGTGCGCACAATCATGTCCACCGCGCCGGTATTGAGGGCATCGACGCGGTCGGAGGATTCCACGAAGCGGAAGTCCACCTTATTAGGATCACCAAAGATATCGCGGGCAATCTCGCGGGCGATATCCACCTCGAAGCCGCGCACGTCGCCGGAGGCGGCATCGCGGTAGCTCATCAAATTATTGGAACGATCCACGCCCACGATGAGGCGTCCGCGCTTGACGATGTCCGGCACCCGCTCCTTTGCCTTCTTATCATCCGGGCGGTAGCTGCCCTTGATTTCCTCATCAGAGGCGCGGTGAGCTGCGGTAGATCCGGCCTTTTCAATTTCCGCTCCTTCCGGCAGCGGCGGGCCTGGCCGGGAATCGAGGGCGTGCTCGGCGGGCGCCTCCAGCGGAGGGGCGGTGCGAACGTCGCAGGAGCTCAGTGGAAGCGCGGCGCAGACGCAGGCAAGCGTGGCGAGGGTAAGGCGTGTGCGGCGCATTAGAGGTACTCCTGCAATCGGGGACGGATGCCCAGCCACACGGCAATAATGGCGCACAAGGTCAGCAGGAACACGGCCGAGGACACCGCAGTCATGGCGGTCAGGCCGCGCTCCAAGTAGCTGCGCATGGCGATGCGCGCCTGGCCGATGAGATCCGAAAGCTCCGCGTCGAGCTCATCATAGGAACGCGCCGCGGTCATCTCGCCATCCTTGGGCTCGGTGGCCGTGGCCTGGTAGATGGCCTCGTCATAGTCGCCCTCCTTAAGCGCACCCATGAGCTTGTCGTGAGTGCCACGCCACTGCTCGGCGGCCGCCCGGGCACTATGGATGAGTTCTGGGTCGGTGACTTCCACGTCCTCATCATTGAGCGCTTCCTCATAATCCTCCAGGGCCGCTTCGATGGAGTTGATGGAGCTGGAAAAACGCACCATCGTATCCTTCTCGGAGGAGCGCAGCACCAGCGCCAGGGTCTCGGAGGTGCGCGCCTGCTGGGCCTCAATCCGCGAGGCCGTCAGCGAATCCCACGGGCGCGAGGCGGTTTCAAACCCCTGGTGGCCGGTGGACCAGGTGGCGAGGTTGGATAGCGCCACCCAGGAGATGGCCAAGAAAAGCAGCACGCTGGCCGTTAAGAAGCCGCGGTTAAAACGCCGGCGGGTCTGGCGCCACAGCCACCATTGGGCCACGGCTAGGAAGAAGAGCGCCGCCAAGAGGCCGGAGAGCGGCACCCATTGCGGGGAAGTGAGCTTTTGCTGCTGCTGATTCACCTTGGCGGTGGTCAGCTGGAACAGTTCGGAGGCAGCCGGCAGGATACGCTCGCGCATCAGCGCCGAGGCATTGGACATATAGGAATTGGCCACCGCATTGCCCGCCCGGTGGTTGGAGCGGGCCTTTTCCACCATCGCGGTATAAACGGGAAGCTCGCGTTGGATAAAGGTCACCAGCTCACGGACGCGACCATCCTCTTTAGTGGTACCCAGCACGGATTCGGTGGCTGCCACGGAAGCCGCATCAATGGCCTCGTTATAGCTATCGCGGTTGCGCTCCGATTCCACGCCGGCCTGCACAAAGCCGGTGGTGGCCACGGTATCGGCCACCGAGAGCGAACTATAAAGGTGGTGCGCCGCGTTCGACATCGGCTCGGTGGTGCTCAGTAGCTCGTCCAAGTCGGAGTGGCGGGCGGCGGAAGATTGGGACATCGATAAGCCGGCGGCACCTAGGGCTACGGTGAGAATGAGCGTGACCGTAAAAAGCTTGCCTGGGGTGGTGGAGGCGAAGTAGTAAAAGCGGCGCAGCAGGCGCGCCGGGCCCGCGAACCATTCCATGGCGCGGCTACTGAGCCCGCTGAAGGCCGGGCCGGTGGGCGCGGTAACCTCATCGAGCCAGTGATCGCTCGGGTGAGCGTGCTCATCGTGCACGCTTTCTGCCCGGACTGCCTGCTCGGTCATTCACTTAGAATAGCGCCCGCAGTGTGCTGGGCGCCACCATATACCCGCGTGTGTGGCTAGGATAGGCAGCATGCATAACCCTCACAGTGGAGACGGCTGGGCGGCAGGCCCCGGCGGCATTCGCGTCTGGGGAAAATTTGGTGCCGCCGGCCTGTTCCTCGTCGCCGGGCGCAAGGTGCTCCTCCAGCACCGCGCCGCGTGGACCAATCACGGCGATACCTGGGGGATTCCGGGTGGTGCCCGCGATTTTACGGAGACGCCCACCCAGGCCGCTCTGCGTGAAACCCATGAAGAATGCGCGATTGCACCCCAGGACGTAGAGGTGCTCGACGCGCGCGTAACGGCCGGGCCCTATCCCGCGGCGGGGGATCTGCCGGGGGAGTGGACCTACACCACCGTCCTAGCACGCACGCGCACCGGCGCACCGCTTCCTACTACAGCTAATGAAGAGTCCTATGAGCTGCGCTGGGTGCCTTTTGAGGAGGTAGAAAGCCTCCCCCTTTTGGCCGCCTTCCGTCACGCCTTTCCCGCCCTGCGGGAGAGTGTGGAGACATTGAACAGGTAAAGTTGCCGGATTTATGGCACGCTA
This sequence comes from Corynebacterium sp. c3Ub_189, assembly GCF_039907195.1. NCBI lineage: Bacteria > Bacillati > Actinomycetota > Actinomycetes > Mycobacteriales > Corynebacteriaceae > Corynebacterium > Corynebacterium sp. c3Ub_189. The sequence goes on from NZ_JASBOF010000003.1 coordinate 15,103, forward strand.
GTGCCATGATCGAAGTAGAAGGACTGACTAAACAATATAAGTCTGTCCGCGCCGTTGATGATCTCACCTTTCAGGTAAAACCCGGTATGGTCACCGGGTTCCTGGGCCCCAATGGCGCGGGCAAATCCACCACCATGCGCATGATCCTGGGCTTGGATACGCCCACGGCCGGCAGGGCGCGCATCAACGGCAAGCACTACCACGAGCTGAAGGATCCCCTGCGTGAGGTAGGCGCCTTGCTCGATGCCAAAGCGGTGCACCGCAACCGCAGCGCCGCCAACCACCTGAAATGGATTGCGCAGTCCAACGGCATTTCTACTTCCCGCGTTGACGAGGTCTTGGGGCTGGTAGGGCTTTCCGACGTCGCCGGTAAGAAGGTCGGCGGCTTCTCCCTCGGCATGGGCCAGCGCCTGGGCCTAGCCGGCGCGCTGCTCGGTGACCCGGGCATCCTCATCCTGGATGAGCCGGTCAACGGCCTTGACCCGGAGGGAATTCGCTGGGTCCGCCAGCTCGTGCGCGCCCTAGCCGATGAAGGCCGCACCATTTTGATTTCCTCCCACCTGCTCTCGGAGATGTCTCAGACCGCCGATCACCTCGTGGTCATTGGTAAGGGCCGCTTGGTGGCGGATCAGCCCACCTATGACTTTGTGAAGGACCACTCGCAGTCTTCCGTGCTGGTGCGCTCCGATCACCTCGATGCCTTTGGCTCCGCGCTGCGTGCAGAGGGAATCGCCTTTACCGAGTCCACCGACGAGGAAGGTCGCCCCCGCCTGGTGATTTCCAACCAGACCACCGATTTTGTGGGCCAGCTGGCCTACTCCACCGGGGTGCCGCTCAATGAGCTCAGTCTGAAGCGCGCCTCCTTGGAGGATGCCTTCATGGAGCTTACTGGCGACGCCGTCCAGTACCACGGCTCCACCGGTGCCCCCACCCCCGGAACCGCTGGCGCCGCCACTCCGTTCGCTCGACCCACCCAGCAGGAGGTTTAATTCGCCATGCTGAATACCTTGAAGTCCGAATGGACCAAGCTGCACACCACCCGCTCCTTCTGGTGGACCACCTTCATCTTCCTCTTCTTTGTGTGGGGCTGGGCTATCTTGAATGCTCGCCTTACCCAACCGGCAGAAACCCCCGAGGATGCCGCGTTGGGCATGGGTGTTATCACCCCGGATGGCGCGGTGTCTGTTCTTTTGGGCCTTGGCCTGCCCGTGCTCATGATCCAAGCCATCATGATCGTGACCACCGAGTACCGCTATGGCACGCAGACTATTACGTTTATGGCTACCCCGCGCCGTTGGTCGGTGGCCTTGGTCAAGCTGCTCATGTACGCGGTTATCGCGGCCGCGCTGACCTTTATCGCCGTGGCAGGTGCTTACCTGCTTACCGAGCTTTTTGCCCACGATGAGGTAGCCGCGCAATTCCACCCTTGGGACGATGAGATGGGCCAAAAGCAGCTGTGGAAGTACCCCCTAGCCGCCGCGCTCCTTGTCCTCTTCGCACAAGGCCTAGGACTGCTGCTGCGCTCTACGGCCGGTGCCGTGGCTATCGGCCTCATCCTCTTCCTTGGCGTGGACAATCTCGTAGCCACCATCCCCAAGGTCGGCAGCAAGCTGGCGAACTTCATGCCGTTCAAGTCTTTCCAGTCGTGGCTGCTGGAAATGGAACCGGTTGATGCTCCGTGGAAGGAAAACTGGGGATTCTGCCTGGTATTTATTGCCTGGGCCGTTATCCTGTGGGGCCTCGGTGTCCTCTTGCTACAAAAGCGCGACGCTTAGGCATCTCACCGCTTAAGCTCTTTACCGCCCCGGTCGGCAGTTCATTCGCTGCCTACCGGGGCGGTTCTTTGTCTCTGCAGTTATTTCCGCTGCAGCTGCTGCAGCCGGTGCCCGCTTTATTGCAGCGCGGAGGTTAGGCGCATGACATTATCCACGTAGCGGCGGATGAAGCCGCGCTCATTCCACTCCTCAAGGGTCAGCTCGTGGCATACGGCGCGGTAATTGGCCACGAGCTGGTTGAACTGGTCAATGAGGTCTCCCTTGGCCACCAGCATGGTGGATTCATAGTTCAGGCCGAACGAGCGCGGATCCATATTGGAGGAGCCGAACATGCACAGCGGGTCGCGGCCGGGGTCATCCGGGTCGGTGATGATGAACTTGGAGTGCAGCACAAAGGGATAGGGGAATTGGTAGATGTGCACGCCCGCCTCCAGCAGCGCCTGGTAGTAGGAGGATTGGGCGTGGTTGACCATAAACTGGTCCGCCTTTGCCGATACATAAAGTTCCACGTCCACGCCCCGGTAGCAGGCGGTGGTCACGGCCTCCAGTAGGGATTCATCCGGGACGAAGTAGGGCGAGCACAGCACCAGCCGGTCTTTGGCGTGGTGTACCAAGGAGTTGAACATGCGCAGGTTGGGCTCCGTGGTGTAACCAGGGCCGGAAGGGATTATCTGGAGGTGGTTGGCGTCGGCAGTCTGGGCGTCGTCATATGGCAGCTCATCCAGTGGCAGGTTCTCTTCTGCCTCGAGGTACCAATCCACGGCGAAGATTGCGGACATGGAGGTCACAATCGGGCCGGAAAGCTCCACCATGTAGTCAATCCAGTAGCGGTCCTTGGTCTTGTACTGGCGCTTAATCATATTCAGCGAGCCAATAAAGCCCACCTTGCCATCGATGATGACCAGCTTGCGGTGATTGCGCAGGTCAGGGCGGCGGAAGCGGCCCTTGTGCAGCTGGATGGGCAGCATGAGATGCCAGTCGACGCCTATCTCCGTTAGCCGCTTGCCCAGCTTGAAGTAGCCCTTGTACTTGAAGCTGCCGATCTGATCCAAGAGCAAGCGCACCTTTACACCTCGGGCGGTAGCCCTGCGCAGCGACTCAAAGAAGACGTCTGTGGTCTCATCCCAGGACTGGATGTAGATCTCGATGGATACGTACTTCTCGGCGCGGTCAATAGCGGCGGCAATGGCGCGAATGGACTCGTCATAATCCGCGTGCAGGCCCAGGTTGTGGCCCACCAATGCTGGGAACCCAGTCAGCTCGCGGTTAAGCCGAATAACCGACTCTACTTCCGCTGAAAGGAGGCCCTGCGGATGATCCGGGGTGCGGGCCGTGACGTTTTCAATCTGCTCGTTTGCTTCTTGCTGGATGCGGTGGCGACGCCGGTTGATATACGGCGAGCCCATGAGCAAAAACAGCGGCAGGCCGATAAACGGCAGCACCAGAATTGCCAGCAGCCACGCGGTCGAACTGGAAGGTCGGCGGCCTTCGGGCACGAAGCCAACGGCAATGATCTTGATGCCGTAATCAAGGATCAGGAATACGAGCTGCCAGAAGCTGAGATCAAGAGACCAAGACATTTAACGCACGGAATTGAAATCGGGCAGATTGTAATCTGCGAGAAGCGGACAGTGATCGGAGGTTTTATCGCCGGCGCGCTCCACCATGTCTACCTGTGCGCCGGTCACATGCTTGGCAAGCGGGGCTGAAGCCAACTGGAAGTCAATGCGCATGCCTTCGTTCTTCTGGAATCGCATGCCTTTGTAATCGAAGTAGGTATAGCGCTGGTCCTCCGTGAACCGGCGGGTAACCTCCTCGAGGCCTGCTTCTTCCAGCATCTGGAACGCGGCGCGCTCTGGCTCGGTGACATGCGTCTTGCCACGGAATGCCTCAATATCCCACACGTCTTCATCGCGCGGGGCAATATTGAAATCACCGGTCATAAGCAGTTTGGACTGCGCATGATTTTCCGCATAGCGCGCCAAGTGATAGAGAAAGTCCAGTTTGTAGTCATAATGGCGATCCGTGATCTCGCGGCCGTTGGGTACGTAGAGAGACCAGATTTCTACGCCACGGACGTGAGCCCCGAGTGCTCGGGCCTCACGGTCCTGCGGCTTTTCCGGATCCTTGGCAAAGCCCGGCTGGCCCGGAAAGCCGACCAAGACCTCCTCGGGCTCTTCCTTGGACACAATGGCCACGCCGTTCCACTGATTGAGCCCGTGGCAGGTGACATGTAGGCCCGCGTCCTCGAAGGCCTCGCGTGGAAACTTATCGTCTTTCACCTTAGTTTCCTGCAGGCACAAAACATCGATGTCGTGCTTGGAGATAAGGTCCAGCGCCCGCTGTGTGCGGGTACGAACGGAGTTAATATTCCACGTGGCGATGCGCATGCCATATAGGTTACCTGGGTAGTGAGTCAAGCTCACTACCCAGCCCACAAGGAACAGCGGGCAGTCCCATAAGGCTCACCGCCCAGACCGGGGAAGGACGCAGCGCGGGGCTCAGTCCCGCAGGCGGGCGTAGATGCGGCGGTGTTGTTCGATGAAACCGAGCTTCTCCGCCAGTCGCACGCCGGCGATATTCGAGGCCGGCACGGTGAGGTAGGCGTGCTCGGCGCCGTTGTCGTGGCCCCAGTGCAGCAGGTGCTGGAGTGCGAGCGTGCCGCATCCGCGGCGGCGGAAGTCCTCGGCCACTTCGACGGAAGAAAGACCCAGCCACGTGGTGCCATCGCCGGATTCGCTCAGGGTGCCGCGGGCAATGGCGATGGTCTCGCCATCAAGGACTAGGCGGCCAAAGCCGAGCGTTCCCTCGACGTGGGCGTCAAGACTCTGCAACGCCTCGGCAGGAAGGGCCTCGGTGTGGGATTGATACATCGCCAGCCACTCGTCGTCGGGCTGGGCAGTGAGGTGGAAGGTGGGGGAGGAAGAGGGGGCGTCGGCAAGCGAGGGCAGATCCCGCAGGACCATGGCGAGGATCTCTGGCTCGGTCTCCCAGGCGGGGTCGGCGAGCAGGCGCTCAGCCGGCTTGCCAATGCGCTCCGGGACTAGCAGGCGCACCGGAAGATCGTGGCGGGCGTAGAAGGCCTTAATCTCCTCCAGTGGCACTGGTGTAAAACCGGCCGAAGGCCCCACGGGCACGGCCGAGTTGGAGTGGCCGGAAACCCCGTCGCTCGCGCGCAACAGCCAGGAACCGTCGTTGGTCCAGGCGTGGTCTGTGCCGGGGAAGGCCGCGGCCGCGGCAACCTCGACGGCGCGGATATCGGAATTGCGGACCATACGCGGAGAGAGCCGCTTGATGATCTTCAGCTGCTCTGGCGGGATCTCCACCGCATCTAAGTCGGAAGGGTAGCCGCCGACCTCCTGCGGGCGAATGACCAGCGGATTGAGGCTGAGCACGTGCCCAATGACATCGCTATGGACGCCGCCGAAGTCGCGCCGGGCCACCACGCGCTCGCCTACCTGGACGGCATCGGAGCGGAAAATGCGAGACATTAGTCGTCGTGGCCGAAGGGATCGGCGTCCTCACCCGGTACCCAGGAATAGCCCGGCTCAGTCCAACCATTGCGCTTGATGGCTTTTTTGGCCTGGCGCTTATAGCGGCCGATGAGGGTATCGGTGTAGAGGAAGCCATCGAGGTGGCCGGTCTCGTGCTGCAGGCAGCGGGCGAAAAAGCCATAGCCCTCGACGGAAATGTCATTACCGTTCTCGTCCTTGCCGGTCACGCGCGCCCAGTCGGCGCGGCCGGTGGGAAAGCCCTCGCCCGGCACGGAGAGGCAGCCCTCGTCATCGGAGCCGTCGTCGGCAGGCATGGTCTCTGGAATCTCGGAGGTCTCCAGCACGGGGTTAATAACGCAGCCCTTGCGCATGCCCGCCTCCTCGGACGGCAGCTCGGTGCCATTGGGGCCGTCCGTATCGGGGCAGTGGTAGACAAAGAGGCGCTTGCCAATTCCTACCTGGTTAGCGGCCAAACCTACGCCATTGGCGGCGTCCATGGTTTCATACATGTCTGCAATGAGCTGCTGCATTTCCGGGGTGGAAATCTCGGATTCTTCCACCGGTTGGGTGGGTTCATGAAGCACGGTCTCGCCGTGGATAACGATGGGGCGAATAGTCATGTCTTACAGTTTAGGCATGAACCCCTTGTCTGACCTAGACGCCGCCATTTTGGACTTCGAGGAAACCGCGCCGCGCAGCATCGGCCGCAAGGAAGAGGCTATCCGCGCGCAGCTGGACATCTCCCCGGTGCGCTACCACCAGCGCCTTAACCTGCTTCTCGACGCCCCCGCGGCCGCCCAATCACATCCCCTCCTGGTTGCACGGCTGCGTCGGCTGCGCGAAGAGCGGGAAAACACGCGGCGCGCCGCGCGGGGAAATCCCCCATCTAGTTAATGCTGGGTACTAGTGTTGCGTATGTGACTAATGTGAATCCGGAAAATTCAACCGACAAGGTATCCGACGAAACCCGCGCCGGCTCCGCTGCCGGTGCGTCTGCTTCCCGCGCAGCTAAGCGCCCCGCTGGTGGCGGCGCGCACGCCAAGAAGGGCGGGCTGCCGCTGCGTGGCCTGGCTATGGTCCTCATCGCCGTGGCCGTCATGCTTGGCCTTTGGGCTTTGTACTCCATGACCTCGGGAGACGATGACTCCACCGTTGCCTCCGAGAGCAAGCAGGAAAACTCCACCGGTTCCACCATCGGTGCCGCGCCCGAAGGATCTGCCGGCCCCGACGCCGCAGGCTCCCGTGCCCCTGGCGCTTCCGAAGGTGCTAGCGCCCCTGCCCCCGCACCGGCGCCCGCACCAGGTGAAGGCGATGCTGCAGGCGACCCGGCCGCTTCCGGCGCTGCCGATGAGCGAGCCGCGGCCAAGGGAGATGCCGCCGCAGGTGAAGAAAACGCCCACTCCGCCGCGCGCGACCGCAACGATATTAAGGTCAGCGTTCTCAATAACTCCGGCGAGGTAGACAAGGCCAAGAAGGAAGCCGATTCCCTCAAGGGCGGAGGCTTCAAGGTTGGCTACGTGGGTAACCTGCCTGGCGATGTCCTCACCGTTCCAAAGACCACCGTCTTCTTCCCAGAAGGCGATACCTCCGCTGAAGCACTGGCTAAGGAAGTAGCCGCCCGCTACCAGGCTGATGTCGCCCCGATGAATCGCGACCTGCCTAAGGAAGCAACCGATGACGGTGCCGTCGTCGTCGCTCTGGCGGTACCGCAGGCCTAAGCAAGCCGCGCACCTGACTTAAAGTCCAAGGCCATCCGGCCGAAGAGCAAGCACCATAGTTCTTCGGCCGAACGCCTTGGACTTTTGTGATCTGAACGTTTCCGCGCCCGCACGTCCGCCGGTGTGAACAGGTTAAATAAAATTCACTCCTTAATACCTGTCACCCGTTAAGCTGAATGGGTGAAGATCCCGGCAGAACAATTCGCCCGCTCTCCCGAACCAACGCTCGGCGTGGAATGGGAGGTGGCGCTCGTGGACCGCGAGACGCGCGACCTTGTCCCGCGCGGCGCGGAACTCATTGACCTCGCCACTGCAGCCCACCCCGAGATTCATCTGGAAAAGGAATTCCTCCAGAACACGGTGGAGCTGGTCACCGGCATCTGCCATACCGTGCCGGAAGCCATCGCTGATCTGAGCACTTCCCTGAAAGCAGTGGAAGAAGCAGCCGACAAGCTGGGCATAGACATCTGGGCCTCTGGCGGCCACCCGTTTACGGACTTTCGGGAGAACCCGCTTTCGGATAAGCCCAGCTATCAAGAAATCATCTCGCGCACCCAGTACTGGGGCAAGCAGATGCTGCTATGGGGAACGCACGTGCACGTGGGCGTTAGCCACGAGGACCGCGTATGGCCCATCATCAATGCATTGATGACCAAGTACCCCCACCTGCTAGCCATTTCTGCGTGCTCGCCTGGGTGGGAGGGCCTAGATACCGGCTATGCCTCCAACCGCACCATGCTGTACCAGCAGCTGCCCACCGCAGGCATGCCGTATCAATTCCGCGATTGGGCCGAGTGGCAGTCCTATATGCGCGACCAAGCGATTTCCGGCGTTATTAACCACACCGGTTCCATGCACTTTGATATTCGGCCGGCGTCCAAGTGGGGCACGGTGGAGGTGCGCGTCTCTGATGCGACGTCCAACCTGCGCGAGCTGTCCGCCATCGTGGCGCTGACCCACTGCTTGGTGGTGTACTACGACCGGCTTATCGACGCCGCGGAGCCCCTTCCCACCCTGCAGCCCTGGCACGTCGCAGAAAATAAGTGGCGCGGTGCCCGCTATGGCATGGATGCGCTGGTGATTACCTCCCGCGAGACCGATGAGGCCTGGGTCAAGGATGAGCTAGCACAAATGGTAGAAGAGCTCGCCCCCATCGCCCGCGAGCTGGGATGCTTTAATGATCTGCAGCTTATCCACGAAATTATTGATGGCGGCGCCGGCTATGAGCGGCAGCGCCGTCTCTTCAAAGAGACCGGCAGCTGGCGCGAGGTGGTCGAGGAGACCTGCCGCGAGTTGCATACCTTCCGCCCGCTCTAAAGCGACAGGAAGGTTGGCCCGGGGCTAGTCCTCGGAGCGCGAGTGGCGACCGTAGGCCGGGGTATCGGGGATATCGGTGATGTCCTGAGCCGCCGGGAAGGCGCGCGTTTCCGGCCCTACCGCGGGCATTTCTGCCGTTTCATCGCTGACGGGTTGCGCTGCCCGTGGATGGCCCTGGCTCCTCCGGCTCGTAGCTGCCGTATTAAACGAGCGCGCCGGGAGTGCCTCGGCCTCCGCGGAAGCAGGTTGCGCGCCAGCGGTCTGCGCGGCATCGAGCTGCGCGCTAGCGGGCTGCGCAGGCAGGTGGTGGCGGCCTGGGGCGGGCGCTTCCTCTTCCGGCTGGGTGCCAGGGATAAAACCCCACACCGCGTAGAAGGCGATAAAGAGGACGCCGGCGCCGGTGAAGGCCAACATTCCCCACGGCTGCAGATCCCAGTGGTTGAGCGAGCGGCTAGCAGCAGACAGCCACACGGGGGCGGAGATGAACGGCAGGGTCACCGCACACATCGCCAGCACCGATACGAGGCCAGCGACCTGCGCGCCAAGGATGCCGGGCAGGCGCTTGCCCAGACCCTGGTTGACGGCAACCAGCACGACGATGGCCAGCGGCACCGTCCACACCCAATGGTGATACCAAGAGAAGGGGGAGACCAAGCAGGAGCTGATGCCAGCAAGCGCAAGTGCGGCGGAATTATTGCGGTGCTTCATCGCGGTGCGCAGCGCCAGGCAGGTCAAAATGAAGACCACGACCACGGCGGCGAGCCAGATCCAGCCGCCATCGATGCCCCACGCGCGGACCATCACCGAGCGAATGGACTGCGCACCTGGGTTGGTGTGCTCGCCCACGCGGGAGGACTTAAAGATAGCGTCGGTCCAGAAATCGGCGGCATCCGGAATGGTGACGAAACCAATGGCAACGGTCACTGCGAAGGTAAGGATGGCGATGATCGCTTGCCACCAGCGCTTCTGGAAGAGCAAGACCAGACCCATATAGGCCGGGGTGAGCTTCATACCCGCGGCCAAACCAATTCCGATGCCCGGCAAAGCGCGCTTGCGCGGGAGGATGTCCAAGGCCACCAGCAGCATCAAAAAGATGTTGATCTGGCCAAAGAATAAGGTGCCGTGCACCGGCTCATTCGCCGGGGTGCAGCACAGCAGCAAAAGGCCCAGCAGCCACATTGCCGGGGAGAGCTTGAGACCGCGCTCGCGCAGGACCAGCATAATAACCGTGAACAAGGCGAGGGCGGTGCCGCCCTGCCAGAGAAGGATCAAGGGGGCGTCGGCAAGCCTGGAAAGCCACGTGAAAAGAGTTCCGGAAAAGGGTGGATAGGTAAAAGGCAGGTCGCCTATGTAAGCGTTATCGTAGAGATCCGCGCCTTGGGCCACCTCTCCGCCGGCGAGCCAATAAATCTTCAGATCCAGGGGAACGCGCCACACAAAGGCGCTATTGCCGTCGAAGATACTGAAGCGGTAGACGATGACGCCGATAAGAGCGGCGAGCACAGTCACCACAGTGGGAAGCCCATAAAGCTTTTTCACGGTGAAAAGCGTCTCCTACTTGCGGCGCAGCGACTTCGCGGCGGGTCGGTCGTTGCGGGACATGGTTTCCTCGGTGCCGTACAGACCCTCGCGGCGTGCAATACGCGAGGTGCGCTGCGCGGTTACCGGGCTAGTGAACATGGCAAACAGTACCAGCAAAACGAGCATTCCTAAATCCCCCCGCTCGGCAACGCTGAAGGATTCCGCGCCCGTGATGCGGATGATTGCGCCAAGAATGGTGAGGATAAGACCGGTGGTCTGTGGTTTGCTCACCGCGTGTACGCGCGACATCGTGTCCTTGAACCGGGCGACGCCGATGGCTGCGGCCAAGGTGAGGACGCTGCCGCCAATAATGAGGATGAGCGAGAGTACATCTGCAATAAAGGACCAGCTCATTGGCTATCCCTCTTCCTAAACCTGGTGACGGATACGGTGGAGATGAATCCCAGCAGCGCAATGACCAGCATGGCTGAGACCACGGTCGTGTTAAGCGACCAGCACATATAGGTAGCCAGCGCGCACTGGAACATCGCGGTAAAACCATCCATACCCACTAAGCGGTCCAGCGAATTGGGGCCGGTGACAATGCGCCAGACGGTGATGAGGAAGGAGACCACCAGCAGCGCGGCGGCCACCAGCAAAATTGCGTTATAGATCTGGGGATCCATTAGGGGTGGCTCCTTTCAAAGATTTCGATGAATGAGGCCTCCAAACGGGCCACAGCATTGATTTCACGCTGGATTTGTTCCTCATCGTGGGCATCCAAGATATGGACGGTAATCATGCGGTTTGCAATATCGATATCGGTCACCGTGCCGCCTGGCTGCAGGTTATACAGCGTCACCGCCAAAGAGATAGCAAACTCATTATCCAAGCGCATGGGCAGCTCCAAGATGGCGGTCTTGGGCACCGGCTGCGGGCGCACGGCCAACCATCCCACCTTGAGCGAGGCGTAGAACAACTCCCAGAACCAGCGGATCATGAAGGCAATGAGCTTGCCCCAAGAGACGTCAATGCCGGCGATAGGCATGGCCGGCAGCGGCAGGGCAAAGACAATGACGACGCCGATGATCAGCCCGGCCACGAGGTTGCCCACGGTGACCTCGCCCATGAGCATGCACCACATGACTACCAGCCAGACGATGAACCACGGGCGGAAGCGGTGGCGCAGGCCGGAAAAGCGCGTGTTAGTCATCGCTAATATCCTTCCTCTTGGCGGCATCCGGGGACTTTACGTCGGTGGAATGCGCATCGCGTCCACCGGCTTCCGGGTCGGTGCGGGCATCCAAACCCGCTGAATCCGGCGGCTCCACCTCCGGGGAAGGGTTGCGGCGATTCTTATAGGAATCAGCGCCGCCGGTGTAGCGCTCCTTCTGGTTGAGGTGGCGGGTGGGGTCATCCGCGCGGTCGCCCAGTACCGCGTACTGGTAAATGGACGTATCCTGCGCGGATTCGGCCGCGCGTGAGGTGATACCGGAAATCGGTCCGGCCAAGAAGGTAATCGAGGTAGACGCTGCCACCAGCAGGGTCGTAGAGGCGATCATGCCAAAGGGCACCCTGCCTACATCCTGGCGAGAAGAAAATTCCACCTCATCGGTGATATCGGAAAGCGGGGCCGGGCGGGCGAGCGCCACGTTGCCTTCCGGGGCATCGGCGCGGTCGCGTTGAAAGCCCTTGGCCCACACCAACATCATGACGTAGAGGGTGAGCAGCGAGGTAACCACCGCACCGACGATGAGCACCCATGCCATCCAGGAGCCTTCATTCGCACCGGCTTGCAGCAGGATGACCTTGCCCAGGAAACCGGAGAACGGCGGGATGCCGCCCAGGTTAATGGCAGGGATGAAATACAAGATTCCGATGAGCGGGGCAGAATACATTAGCGAGCCCAAACGGCGCAGCGAAGACGTTCCGGCCTGGCGCTCGACCAGTCCGACCACGAGGAACAGCGCAGTCTGGACCAGAATGTGGTGTACGGCGTAGAAGATGGCGCCGGAAAGCCCTTGCGCGGTACCGAGCGAAACGCCGAAGATCATGTATCCAATGTGGCTGACCAGGGTAAAAGACAAAAGACGCTTAATATCGGATTGCGCGATGGCGCCCAAAATACCCACCAGCATCGTGGCGAGGGCTACCCACATGAGCACGGTATCGAGTCCCCCGGCAGTGAAAATGGAAGTGCGGGCGCGGATGATGGCGTAGACACCCACCTTGGTTAGCAGGCCGGCGAAGACGGCCGTGACTAGTGAAGGCGCCGTGGGATACGAGTCCGGCAGCCAGGCGTCTAGTGGGACCACTGCTGCCTTAATGCCAAAGGCTACGAGCAGCGTGGCAAAGATCGCGGTGCGGGTGCCTTCCGGAATGTCCTGCATCCTCTGGCCAACCTGCGCCATATTCACGGTGCCCACAGACGAATACACAAAGCCCAGCGCGAGCAAGAAAATCATCGACGAGGCCATGGACACCATCACGTAGCCCACGCCGGCGCGAACTCGACCGGCTGAGGCACCTAGGGTCAACAGCACATAGGACGCCACGAGGAAGACCTCGAATCCCACGTAGAGGTTGAAGAGATCGCCGGCCAAAAAGGAGATATTAACGCCCATGGTCAGCAGCATGTAGGTGGGCAGGAATACGGCCACCGGCTCGTCCTTGGTGCCATCGCGCACGCCCTGGGAAATGGCGTACCAAATGACAGAAAACAGCACTACGGAGGAAGTAAAGAGCATGACCGCAGATAGGCGATCCGCCACGAGCGTGATGCCCACCGGGGCGTCCCAACCTCCTATCTGCAGGGTTTGGATGCCTTCAAAATCCGCAATGAGGATGAGGACGGCATTAACCACCGCGGTAATGAGCAGCGAGAAAAACACGATCTGGCGCTGCGCATTGGGAATGCGGCCAAAAATCAATGCGAGGGCCGCGGCCACTGCGGGGATGATAATCGGCAGCGGAATGAGGTATCCGATGTAGGGAAAGAGGGCATCGACAAGCGGCTGGACGGTTTCACTCATCGCGGGCCCCCTTTACTGGTTCCTCGAAGGATGCAGGGCCGAAGTTATCGCCTTCTTTGGTTGCGCGGCCCGTAGTGGGATCGTTGGAGGCATCGTGGTCCGGGCTGGCGGCCGCATTGCCGGGGCGTGCGGCCTTGGCGGCAATGGCGGTATCCTCCGCGTCATCCTCAATGACATCGTCCGTGCGGTAGCGGTACTGACGGTAGGCCAAGGTCAGTATGAAGGCTGTCAGAGCCATGGAAATGACGATGGCGGTCAGAATCATTGCCTGCGCCAGCGGGTCCGCAATCTCGGCGCCGAAAGGCTCCGACTCGCGGCCATCGATAGGCGGGGAACCGGCCGAACCACCGGACTGCAGCAAGAAGAGGTTGGCGCCATTGCCCAAAAGCAACAGTCCAAGCAGCATTTTGGTCATGGCGCGGTCCAGGAGTAGGTAGACGCCCGCGGCTACGAGCACACCGGCGGCCAAGAGGAGGAAGAGGTTGGCTTCCATTTATTTCTCCTTCCCTGTGGTGGCGGTTGTGCTTGCTGTAGCGGCTTGTTTCTTTTCCTTGCGTTGGGCCCGTTGCGCCTTTTGCTTGGCGGTGCGTTGGCGTTGCTGCCGGGCCAGCGAGCGGGCGCGATCACGGGCACGTTGCTTACGCATATCCTCTTCCTCATCCAACTTGGCGCCCAAGGAATTCAGGATGTAGAGCGTGAGCCCCACGACGATGAGGTAGACACCTGCGTCAAAGACCAACGCTGAAGGCAGTGAAACCTTGCCGATGAGCGGAATCTCCGGCGAGGTGTATCCGCTGGTAAGCGGCGGGTGCCCAAAGAACATCGGGGTCACCGTGGCCAGTGCGGACAGCAAGAGACCGGTGCCCATGGTGCGGCCGGCATCGATAGGCAGGGTTTCTTCCAGCTCCGCGCGCCCACCAGCCAGATAGCGCAAGATGAGCGCTAGCGCTGCGACGAGGCCGCCGGCAAAGCCGCCGCCAGGGGCATTGTGGCCGGCGAAGAAGAAGTAGAAGGACAGTGCGACCATGGACGGAAAGAGCACGCGCGTGGAGACATCGATCATCAGCGAGCGGTTGAGCGCTTGCTCTGATTCCACCCCGGCGGCCAGCCACCGCCGGCCGGTAACCCGCAGGGTGGGACGGCGGCTTTCGCGGCCGAAGGATTGGGTGCGATAAATCAGAGAGACCACGCCCAGTGCGGCGATGATGATCACCGTGATTTCGCCAAAGGTATCCCAGGCGCGCAAGTCCACTAGCAAGACGTTGACAGCATTGGCGCCGTGTCCAATCTCTTTGGCCAGATCCGGCATGAACTCGGAGATGGGCTTAGACTGACGTGCGTTAATAGCAAACATCGCCACCACGGTGACGGTAAGGCCCGTGCCCACGGAAAGCCACGCGCGCAGGCGCCCCATCTTGGGGTCCTGCTTCCACTCGGTGGAGGCCGGCATGCGGCGCAGAACCAGCATGAAAAGAACCATCACGATGGTCTCAGTCAGCAGCTGCGTCAGCGCCAAGTCCGGCGCACCGTGTAGCGCGAAGATGAAGGCGAGGGTATAGCCAGTCACCCCGACGATGATCACGGCTGATAAACGATTATCGGTGACCGTGGCGGCTACGGCGGCCACCATGATGATGAAGGCGGCGACGATCTGCCAAGGATTTTCCGCCACAATCATGCGGATATCGGTGAGATCGCCCTTGATGATCATAGCCAGTGGCAGCAGCATCAATGTGGCAAAGATAACCGTCAAGTTCAGCTGCAGGGAGCCGCGCTGCGTGGTTGCCGTCGTGCGCAGCGAGAGCTGGCGCAAAAGAGCGATGACCGAATCATAGGCATCATCCGCATTGCCCAGCGCAGGATAGGCGAATTGCCACTTGACCAGGACCTGGCGTTGCCAGTGCATAATAATACCGCCCACGATAATGAGTGCGGAGAGGCCGAGTGCCACGGTAAGTCCATGCCACAGGGCTAGTTCGCTATGCTCCTTCGGGGCGAAGGTGGAGTCGAGATGCTGGTCAAAGGCGGCCGATAGGGGCTTGGGGAACACACCAAGTGCCACGGTTAGGGCAGTGAGCAGGGCAGGAGAGAGCCATAATCCCATAGTTACGGGATGCATCTTGGCGACGGCCTCTGTCGGCTCCGTTCCATTGACCTCCTTCTTGGTGGCAAAGGCACCCCACAAAAAGCGCAGAGTATAGGCCATCGTGAGGATAGAACCGAGGACATAGGCCACAAGCATCATATTGCGTGGCATGCCGGCCAAGAGCTCCTCGTGCATGGTGGCTTCCAGCACGGCCTCTTTGGCCACGAAGCCAAATAGAGGTGGGACGCCGGCCATGGAGAACCCGGAAATGATCGCAATGCCGAAGAGGAATGGTTCTTTGCGCCCCAATCCGGATAGCTTGGTGATATCCCTTGTGCCTGAGCAGTGATCGATAGCGCCGACGACCATAAAAAGCGCCGCCTTAAATAGCGAGTGTGCAAAGGTCAGCGCGAGACCGGCCTGCATGGCTTCCCGCGAGCCTACGGCCATGATGGAGGTGATAAACCCTAGCTGGGAGACGGTGCCATAAGCCAAAATCAGCTTCAGGTCGCGCTGCTTGAGCGCCATCCAGCCGCCGAGCAGCATGGTAAATACGCCTAGGGAGATAACCACCACGTGCCAGGTGGCCACCTCATACATTGAGGGCGCCAGGCGCCCGATTAGGTAGATGCCGGCCTTAACCATCGCGGCGGAGTGGAGATAAGCGGAGACTGGAGTCGGTGCCGCCATCGCGCCGGGGAGCCAAAAGTGCGCCGGTGCAATTGCAGACTTTGTCAGTGCGCCCGCCAAGATGAGCACGATGGCCACCGTGACATAGGGCGTCTGCGCAAAGTTCTCATAGGCGGAGATATCACTAAAGGTCCACGCCCCAGTTTGCCGTCCGAGCAAGATAATGCCCATGAGCATGGTTAGCCCGCCCAGAGCGGTGACCATCAGCGCCTGCTGTGCCGCGCGACGGGAGGAGGCTCGTTCCGCATAGTAGCTAACCAAGAGATAAGACAGCAGGGAGGTAATCTCCCAGAACACGTACATGAGCAGGAAATTGTCCGCGGCCACTAGACCAAACATGGCGGTGGCAAAGCCCACCATTTGCGCCGCGAACATGGCCAAGCGGCGCCGCGTGCCGTCGAAATAGCCCCAGCAGTAGACCAATACCAACGCGCCCATGCCCAAGATGATGAGGCTAAATAGCGCGCCTAGTCCGTCTAAGCGGAGGTCAAAACTTAAGTTCGCGGACGGCATCCATTCCACAGTGTGCTCAACTGCGCCACCGTCTGCGAAGGTGCCGCGCAGAAAGTGCATGAGCGTCCACACAAAGCCTGCGCCGGGGACTAAGGCCAAAATTCCAAATGCCGGGCGACCCATTCGCATGATGAGCAGCGGTGCTACCAGGGTGGCGGCGATGAGAGTACCCAGGAGTATTAGCACGTTGGTTACTGCGCTCCTTTTGGTTGTGTCACGTTCTCTTGCCCCGCTGCCGCGAATACCACGAGCATCACAACTAATGAGGGACGAGAACATTCACGAGCCGCACGCCGCTGAGTACGCCGCGGTGGCATAGTGCAAGCAACATGGCCGAGCGCGGGGCCAACTTTTGCCATTTTACCGGCTTTTCTACGGCTTTGAAAGAATTATTTTTGGCACTGTAATTATATGCTGCTGTTTTGCGGCATAAAGAAACCCCGCTCCTTGGGGAACGGGGTACGCCGCAGTGCCGCGGCGGTAGGTAGGGCCCAGGCTGGGCTAGGGGGCGCAAGCCTTAGGAATAGCGCTGCAAGAAGAGTGCTTCCGCGGCGGCGATGTTTTCGATCTCGGTGGGGTCGACGGACTCATTGGCGGAATGGATGGTGCACTTTGGCTCCTCCACGCCGTAGAGAGCGATCTCCGCGTTGGGGTGAGCCTCTTGCAGCTCGGTGGTCAGCGGGATGGAACCGCCCATGCCCTGTGCGGCGGTGTCCGTGCCATAGGACTCGGAAAGGCACTCGCCCAGTAGCGCAGCGGCGGGCTTTTCTGGATCGGTGGCAAAACCGGCATTGGCCTCAAGCACTTCGGCCTTAACGTGGGCGCCCCATGGGGTGTGGGCGCGGAGGTGATCACAGACGGCGTCGGCAATCGCAGCGGCATCGGCACCGGCCGGAACGCGCAGGTTGAGCTGCGCGGAAGCGGTGGCGGGCACGGCGTTGACGGCTTCTGCCACCGGGGTGGAGGTAAAGCCAGTCACGGTAATAGCCGGGCGGGACCAGACCATGTTGGCCACCGGGGTGGCACCGGCCGGGTCGTCCTCGCCCATAATCTTGGTGCCCTCCAGCAGCTGCGCATCGGCGCGGAAGGCCTCGGCCGGGTACTCCTGGCCGGACCACTCGGCGGTGGTATCCACTCCGTCGATAACGGTGCGGCCGTACTCATCGGACAGGGAGTCGATGGCGCGCATCAGCGCCTTGGCGGCATCCGGTGCCGCGCCGCCAAACTGGCCGGAGTGGACGGCGGAGGCCAAGGTATCGACCTGCACGCCAATCTGCGCGCCGCCGCGCAGGGACGTAGTCAAGGTCGGCTGGCCCACAGCGGCGTTGCCCGCATCGGCGATGAGGATGGCGTCGGCAGCAAAAAGCTCCGGGCGATCCTTGATGAGCTGGGATAGGCCCTCGCCGCCGCGCTCCTCGGAGCCCTCGATGAGGTACTTCAGGTTCACCTTGGTACCACCGTTATTGTCCACCGCGCGCAGGGCGGCCAAGTGCATGGCCACATTGCCCTTACAGTCGGCGGCGCCGCGGCCGTACCAGCGGGTGGAGCCATCAGCGGCCTCACGCTCGGTCAGGGTGAATGGATCGGATTCCCAAGCCTCGCGGTTGCCGGCCGGCACCACGTCATAGTGGGAGTACAGCAGCACCGTCTTGGCGCCCTCATCGCCCTTGCGCTCACCCAAGATGGCGGTGGAGCCATCGGCTGTGGTGATGGTTTCCACGCTCACTCCAGCCTCTTCCAGTGCGGATTTAACCCACTGGCTTGCGCCCTTGGTCTGGTCCTCCAAACCTTCCTCGTCGTGGACGGAGTTAAAGGCCACGAGCTCGCTGAGCTGGCGGAAAATGGTCTCGCGATCGTTGCGAATGCTTTCATTAAGTGCAGTCATGGTCTCTACGGTACCCGCCCGCCCCAAGCTATAGAGCAACCGGAATAGGAAAACGCTGGGGTGATGAACTAAAATTTATTCATTCCACCCTGTGCGGATTCTGTCCGTTCGGATACAAACCGGGGTTAAAACCGGAGTGAAACGGGCAAAAACGGGCGTTGCTGGCTGTAGCCTGCTACGCGGGGTGAGACAAGAAACTTTCATAGCCGAGAATAGAAAGGACCTGGCATGGCGAACGCATCATCCGCCGCAGGTTCCAAGGCCTCCCTGCCCGAGCTGACTCTGCGCGGCATCATAATCGGTGGCCTGATTACCCTCATCTTCACCGCCGCCAATGTGTACTTAGGCCTGAAGGTGGGCTTGACCTTTGCTACCTCCATCCCGGCCGCCGTGATTTCCATGGCGGTGCTGCGCCGGTTCAAGGGCCACAACATTAAAGAAAACAACATCGTGCAGACCATTGCCTCTGCCGCAGGCACCTTGTCCGCCATCATCTTCGTCCTCCCAGGCCTGGTGATGGTGGGGTATTGGCAGGGCTTTGGCTTCGTACAGACGGCCGGCGTGTGCATCATCGGTGGCGTGCTGGGCGTGATGTATTCCATCCCGCTGCGCCGCGCTTTGGTCACCGGCTCCGACCTGCCCTACCCGGAGGGCGTGGCCGCGGCCGAGGTCCTCAAAGTAGGCGACGAGAACGCCGATGGCGCCAGCCATGAGGAAAATGCCAAGGGCCTGCGCGTCATCGTCGCGGGCGGCATTACCTCGGCCGTCATGGCGCTGCTGACCGCAATGAAGGCCGCCGCCTCCGAGGTCACCGCCTATTTTAAGCTCGGCGCCGGCGCGACCACCCTGGGCACCAGCCTGTCCACCGCGCTTATCGGCGTGGGCCACCTGGTGGGCCTGCCGGTAGGCATTGCCATGCTGGTAGGCGTGGTGATTTCCTACTTCATTTTGCTGCCTATCTTCACCACCGGCGATATTACGGGCGCCACCGCGCTTGCCGACGTCGTCGATACCACCTTCTCCGATGACATCCGCTTCATCGGCGTGGGCACCATGGCCATTGCCGCCATATGGACCCTGCTGAAGATCGCCGCTCCCATTGCTGTGGGCATCCGCCAGTCCCTAGCCTCCTCGCGCGCTCGCAAGTCCGGCTCCGCCGTGGACGTCACCGAGCGCGATATTCCCTTCCCCTATGTCGCCACCACCATCGTGGCGTTCATGGTGCCTATCGCATTGCTGTTGTGGGACTTTGTGCGCGGTACCGATATCCACGACCACATGGCAGTGCTTATTACCGTCTCTGTCCTCTTTACCCTGCTGGTGGGCCTGATTATCGCCTCCGTGTGCGGCTACATGGCCGGCCTGATTGGCGCGTCTAACTCGCCAATTTCCTCCATTGGCATCATCGCCGTGCTCGCTGCCTCGCTGCTCATCGCGGCTGTCACTCGCGGCACCACTGCGGATCCTTTGTCTTTGGTGGCCTACACGCTCTTTACCGCGGCCATCGTCTTTGGCATTGCCACCATTTCCAATGACAACCTGCAGGACCTCAAGACCGGTCAGCTCGTCGGCGCCACTCCGTGGAAGCAGCAGGTAGCGCTCATCATCGGCGTGGTCTTCGGCTCCCTGGTCATCCCTCCGATTCTGCAGGTCATGCTCAATGGCTTCGGCTTCCAAGGCATGGAAGGCGCAGGCGAAGACGCCCTGGCGGCCCCGCAAGCCGCCCTGATGTCCTCCGTTGCCTCCGGCATCTTCGATAGCTCGTTGGATTGGAACCTCATCTTCATCGGCATGGCCATTGGCGCTGTCCTCATTATTATTGATGAGCTCCTGCGCAAGTTCACCGATAAGTACTCGCTGTCCCCGCTGGCCGCCGGCATGGGCATGTACCTACCGGCCGCCCTGACCATCGTCATTCCCATCGGTGCCATCTTGGGCACCTTCTATGACAAGTGGGCCGCGAAGCAATCCCACCCGGAGTTTGCCAAGCGTATGGGTACCCTCCTGGCCACCGGCCTTATCGTGGGTGAGTCCCTCTTTGGCGTGGTCAATGCCGGTATCATTGCCGCCGCTGGCGGCGAGAGTCCGCTGGAAATCTTTGAGGGTGGTGCCTCCGCCACCGTGGTGGGTGTGATCCTCTTTATTGTCGCGCTGACGTTCATCTACCGCTGGACCAAGCGCACGGTGAAGAGCTCCTAGTTCCTGATTCATTCCTTATATAATGGCGTCCCTTCGCGGGGCGCCATTTTTTCTTGCAGTCGCGGTAGGAGAGTGCCAGAATGGTCGTTAGCACTCGCACAGTATGAGTGCCAGATAAATCTACATCGTTGTGGTTGAGGTTGGTTCACACTCACCAGCCATGCCGTCGCGGGCGTCCGCAGCGAGAAAGACGTGAGTGTCGTCCTCAATAAACCAAGGAGCACAAACACAATGGCAAAGATTATCGCTTTTGATGAAGAGGCCCGCCGCGGCCTTGAGCGCGGCCTGAACACGCTTGCCGACGCCGTCAAGGTCACCCTCGGCCCCAAGGGTCGCAACGTCGTCCTGGAAAAGTCCTGGGGCGCTCCGACCATTACCAACGACGGTGTTTCCATCGCTCGCGAAATCGAGCTCGAGGATGCTTACGAGAAGATCGGCGCCGAGCTGGTCAAGGAAGTTGCCAAGAAGACTGACGACGTCGCAGGCGACGGCACCACCACCGCAACCGTGCTGGCACAGGCTCTGGTACGCGAAGGCCTGCGCAATGTGGCCGCAGGTTCCAACCCAATGGGCATCAAGCGCGGCATCGAGACCGCAACCAAGAAGGTTGTGGACTCCCTGCTGTCTTCCGCCAAGGAAGTAGAAACCCAGGAGCAGATTGCTACCACCGCTGGCATCTCCGCCGCTGACCCAGCAATCGGCGAGAAGATCGCTGAGGCTATGTACACCGTGGGCAACGGCTCCGTAAACAAGGACTCCGTTATCACCGTGGAAGAGTCCAATACCTTCGGCGTTGACCTCGAGGTAACCGAAGGCATGCGCTTTGATAAGGGCTACATCTCCGGTTATTTCGCTACCGATATGGAGCGCCAGGAGGCGGTCCTGGAGGATCCGTACATCCTGCTGGTCTCCTCCAAGATCTCCAACATCAAGGACCTCGTCCCGCTGCTGGAGAAGGTCATGCAGTCCGGCAAGCCGCTGCTCATCATCGCTGAGGACGTTGAGGGCGAGGCCCTGTCCACCCTCGTTGTGAACAAGATCCGCGGCACCTTCAAGTCCGTTGCGGTTAAGGCACCGGGCTTCGGCGACCGCCGCAAGGCCACCCTGCAGGACATGGCCATCCTCACCGGCGGCCAGGTCATCTCCGAGGAGGTCGGCCTCTCCCTCGAGACCGCCGAGCTCGAGTACCTGGGCCAGGCACGCAAGGTTGTCGTCACCAAGGACGAGACCACCATCGTTCAGGGTGCTGGCTCTCAGGAGCAGATCGACGGCCGTATCAAGCAGATCCGTGCCGAGATCGAAAGCTCTGACTCCGACTACGACCGGGAGAAGCTGCAGGAGCGCCTGGCTAAGCTTTCCGGCGGCGTTGCCGTCCTCAAAGTCGGTGCCGCTACCGAGGTCGAGCTCAAGGAGCGCAAGCACCGCATTGAGGATGCAGTCCGCAACGCAAAGGCTGCCGTGGAAGAGGGTATCGTTGCCGGCGGCGGCGTAGCACTGCTGCAGGCCGCTTCCGTCCTGGATTCCCTGGATGACCTCAAGGGCGACGAAGCTACTGGCGTCAAGATCGTCCGCGAGGCCCTGTCTGCACCGCTGAAGCAGATTGCACACAACGCTGGCCTGGAGCCGGGCGTTGTTGCTGACAAGGTTGCCTCCCTGCCAGCAGGCGAGGGCCTGAACGCTGCTACCGGTGAGTACGTCAACCTCATGGAGGCTGGCATCAATGACCCGGTTAAGGTCACCCGCTCCGCTCTGCAGAACGCTGCTTCCATTGCAGCTCTGTTCCTGACCACCGAGGCTGTCGTCGCCGACAAGCCTGAGCCGGCCGGCGCCAACAACGGCATGCCGGACGCTGACGCTATGGGTGGCATGGGCTTCTAGGTCCAAACCCCGATAGGTCTAGGAGACAGGCTCAGACAAGGCCCTTAGCGGCCTTCTAGCCCCTTTTGAGCGCCCCGCTTCTGTGCTTTAGAGCGCATGAGTCGGGGCGCTTCGGCGTGTCTGCACCACTTTGCTTAACCAATGCGATAAAGCAGCACTGCGTCTTCACGGAAAGGTTTTCCGAAATCGCTCGTCATAGAAGGTTTCGATTTGGGCCTTAGTGCAAAGAAAACTCAGGCAATCCACTGCGGAAAATGATGCGCCAATCGCCACCACAGCTTTTAACACACGAACCATGCGCCCCATTGACCCCGTATAGGGGTAACTGGAGGGGTGGAATTTAAAAAAGTTTTTCGCTCACAGCGGGCGGGTTTTGCGTCTATCTATCGGCTGTTACACCGGAAAGCGTTACAGTGCTAAGTTCAATTTTGCCCAATTATTTCAAGCGTGATGTAAAGGGCCAGTTCAGGGGGCTTTCAATTAAGGTAAGAAGTTTTCAATGACTGCCATAAACTATAAACTGATTCTTATCAAGCTGCCTGCGTGTTGGGATATCTACGCAAATTTGACTTGATTTCGTTCAAACTTGTGCCAAAATATCTCTTGTGACGCCCACTGAGGGTGTCTGCAAACTGCAAACCCCTCCGCGGCAAATAGCTTCGGATCTATATGTAGGAGTTCAAACATGGATCTCTCCACCATCATCACTCACCTGGACAACTTTGTTACCACCTGGGAGGGCTGGGGCAAGGTCATCAACAATACCGCTGAGGCTCTGGGCAACGCTCTCGGTTTCATCGGCTTCCTCGGTGACAACCCGTCCTCTTCTGACTTTGCTCCGGCAATGTCCTCCCTTTCTTCCAAGTAATTAACCACCTATTCTAACTTTCAAGGAGAATTCAAATGTCTGATTTCCTGATGAGCTCTGCAAACTTCCTGGACACCGAGTGGGCTGCTCTGGTTTCCGATTTCAACTTCTACGCTGACATCATGAAGCCGTTCATCGAGATCGCTAAGGGCGCTTCCGACCTGCTCGGCATGTTCGCATAAGAACATCCTTCAGTTCTGAGCTTTAACGCTCGCTGAAGCAAGAAGGCCTACCGTTTCGGTAGGCCTTCTTTTTGTTTTGTTGGTCATTTGGGGGCAGGGGTAAAAGCGAAAATTTGGCGCGCTTGATGTCTACATTCGGGTTACACTAAATGCATGGCTGATATTAAAGACGACGACCTTCCCGAGATCGACCTGGCAAAAACTGACGGCTACGTCGTCGATGGAACCGATGAGGATGATCCTTCGCTAATCATGCCGGATGGTTCCCCGGTTCAGACTTGGCGTGAAAATTACCCCTACGATGAGCGTATGACTCGCGATGAGTACGAGTCTGTTAAGCGCGCGCTGCAAATTGAGCTGCTGAAGTGGCAGAACTGGACCAAGGAGACTGGCCAGCGCCATATCATTCTCTTTGAAGGTCGCGACGCGGCCGGCAAGGGCGGTACCATTAAGCGCTTTAATGAGCACCTGAACCCACGTGGTGCCCGCACTGTGGCACTGGAGAAGCCCTCGCCACGTGAATCTACCTCGTGGTATTTCCAGCGCTATATTGAGCACTTCCCGGCCGGTGGCGAAATCGTCTTCTTTGACCGCTCTTGGTACAACCGCTCTGGCGTGGAACGCGTTATGGGCTTTTGTACCGAAAGCCAGCACGCGGAGTTCCTCCGTGAGGTACCGATGTTGGAGAATATGATCCTCGGCTCGGGAATCTCTCTGACTAAGTTGTGGTTCTCTGTTACCCGTAAGGAACAGCGCACCCGCTTCGCTATCCGCCAGATCGACCCGGTGCGCCAGTGGAAGCTATCCCCGATGGACCTGGCTTCGCTGGATAAGTGGGATGACTACACCCGCGCGAAGGAAGAGCAGTTCCGCTACACGGATACGGAAGAGTCGCCGTGGATCACCATTAAGTCCAACGACAAAAAGCGCGCCCGTATTAACGCCATGCGCTATGTGCTATCCAAGTTCGAGTACACGAACAAGGACCACGAGCTGGTGGGCGAGGTCGATGAGAACATCGTCAAGCGTGGTCGCGACCAGATTGGTGACTAGGTTGAGCTAAATTAGCCGCACAATGGGCGGGAAACTCGGTAATTCCGGGTTTCCCGCTTTTTGTTTCGGGGTACCAAAAGGGGGTGAATAGGGAGGAATAGTTTCGCGGGAAATTGTGGATTTTAAAGGGTTATTTCCGGGCGGTTATGTTACGGAACCGTAGGTAACATTGTCGAAAACTATTTGTGGTCTCCGTCTTAGAATATTTAGCATCACTGTTATCTCAATCTCATCTAGCACAAGGATATGACCTACAGCACCATGAGGAGACAGTGATGATGAAGAAGCACGTAACCGCCTGCCTGACGGCGGCAGCAGTACTGGCGGCACCAGTTGCGGTATCTGGCACGCTCACGGCAGGGGCAATCGCCCAGGAAGCCCCGGCGCCTGCGCCCGCGGCAGACCAGAAACCAGACGTATTGGGGCGCCCAACTGTCTCGGAAAAGCAGGTATCCGATGAGGACGGCTACTTCTACAGCGCTCACGGCGAGGGCGTCAAGATCTACTACCGCAAGCAGAAGGTGGCCAACCCACGCGGTGCGGTGGTTCTTGCGCACGGGGTTTCTGAGCACTCGGGGCGATACGATTACGTCGCCAAGCGCCTGCTGGATGCGGGCTACAACGTCTACCGTGTAGACCACCGCGGCCACGGCAAGTCCGCTGGCGGCAGCGTGCCACTGGGGCACATCGATAACTTCCAGTACATCCTGGATGACTTTGACCATGTGGTGGACATGGCCAAGGAGGAAAACCAGGGAGTAAAGACCTTCTTGCTGGGCCATTCGATGGGCTCGCTGACCGTGGAGGCCTATGGCATCCGCGAGCCGGGCAAGGTGGATGGCATCATCACCAACGGTGGCGGTGCGCCACTGAACCTTTCGGGCAAAAATGTGGCCGGAAAGAATATCACTCCGGAGGATATTTCTGAGGCCCAGAAGAAGCTGGATCCGATCATCTTTGAGCGCTTGCCGCTGGCCCAACTCACCAGCTTTAATGCGCACTATGCACAGAACCTGATTCCGCACCGCACTGAAATCGGTGCCCAGTCGCCAGAGTGGAGCAAGGACATCAAGCTTTCCAACCCGTTTACGGATGGCGTCTCCACCAGCCAGGCGGTCAAGGACGAGTATGCCTCGAGCCCGCTCATCGCGCAGAAGACCAGCGCCGGTACCGCCCTGCAGTTGGCAGCAATCGCGAACTATGACGCCGTCAATGCGGATCTCTTCACCGCACCGACGCTCATCATGCACGGCACCAAGGACAGCATCGTGCCGCCGTACTTCTCCCAGGATTGGTACAACTCCATCTCTTCTGAAGACGTGGAGTATGTGACTTGGGAAGGCCAGAAGCATGAGGTCTTCAATGAGCCGGCTGCCGATCAGGCCCTCGATACCGTCGTGGACTGGCTCGACCGCCACGCCTAAAATACGTGGACCTCAAAGCGAGAACTCTTGGCAGGCATACAGTGCTTGCCAAGAGTTTACGTATATGTAACCGCCTCGTTGCCCAGGCCGGATAGAAATTGAATTATGAAAAATAAACTCTGTGCTTTCTCTTCTGTCCTGGCGCTCACCGGAATGGTGGGCGCGCCCATTGCGGCGGCCCAGTCCTCACTTCCTGGTTCCTCCTTTGGTTCTTCTTTGGGGTCATCGTTGGGATCTTCCTGGGGGTCTTCCCAGGGCTCGTCCGAGGGTTCCTCCGCGGGGGACGATGCGCAGCCGGGGGAAGGCGCTGAGTCGCGGGTGCTGTGGCAGGAAAGCTTCGACGGGATAGATACCCCGGCATGGTTTACCCACCGCGCGCCGGAGGGGTGGAGCGCGGACGTGCACGGCGTGGACTCGGGCGAGGCCCGCTGGAAGGGCTGGACCTTTGGCGATATGCGCCACTGGACCTGGGCATCTGGTACCGATATGCGCCACTATTTCACCCAGGCGCATGACACTTTCGCCATCATCGACAACAAGCAGCAGCGCTTGGCCGAGGGTGATTCCATGACCGCGGGATTAAAGAGCCCGGCCATCCCGGTGGCGGGGCAGGAGCGGGTGAATGTGGAATTCGACCACCATTACCGCCAGGGCAAGGACGGGCAAAATGCTACGGTGACGGTCTCTTTCGATGGTGGGGAAGCCCAGGAAATCGCCGCCTTCGACAAAGACGTATTCTCCAAGCACGAGTCCATTGGCGTGGACGTGCCGGCCGGCGCGAAGAATATGCAGGTTAGCTTCAGCTACAACAACGGCAATGATGACTGGTGGTGGGCGGTGGACAATGTGGGCGTCGTCAAGCCGCTCGGTGAGCTTCAAGGCTCGCCGCAGGCTACCGTGGACGTGCTTTCCGACGTCCAAGGCGACCCCCAAGACTACAAAGACGCGGTCCGCCAGTTAAACGGCATGGAGGATAAGGCCGGGGCGCTGGTGCTCAACGGCGACCTCGTGGACGATGGCTCGCAGCGGCAGTGGGATGCTTTCTTGGCCGCGCACAGCGAGGTGCCGCACGAATCGGGCAAGGAATTGTGGACCATCGGCAACCACGAAATGTATGGCAGGGAAGGATCTGAGACCTACCTGGAGCGCTTCCTCAAATACTCCGGCCAAGATAAGCCGTGGAAGGAAGAAGTGGTGGATGGGGTGCCGCTCATTTCGGTGAACACCGAGTTTTATTCCGATATTCTGCGCCACGGCAAGGAGCCGTTCCAGCGCATCAGCAAGGAGCAGCTCGACTGGCTAGATGCGCGCCTGGCGTATTGGGATGCCAAGGGCACACCGGCGCTGGTCTTTAGCCATCCACTGCTGCCGCAGACGGTTTCGATGTCCCATTCGGCGTGGTACCAGAATGACTTTGAGGACCTCGAGGCGCTTTCCAATGTGGTCAATAAGTACAACAACATCGTGTGGTTTAGCAGCCACAGCCATTCCTCGCTGCACCAAAATAACTGGTGGGGAACCCGCCGCTACGACGGTACCGGTGAGGCTGGCCGCACCGGCTTCCCAGTAGTCAACACTGGTGCCATCCTCAATGAGTACCTACCGGATGGCGATAATGACGAGAAAATTGTCAAGGAAAAGGAAGAGGCCTCCACCGGACTGCGGGTCAAGGTCTTTGCTGACCGCGTCCGGGTGGAGGCCTGGGACTTCAAATCCGGCGAAATGATTAAGTATCAGGACTTCGCGCGGTAGGGCGCAGGTTACTGTCGGCGGCCTAGCGCTCCCACGGCTCGATGGGGTTGCCCTGCCACACGGCGTTGGTGGGAACGCGGTCGCCGCGCATAACCAGCGAGCCGGGGCCTACGGTGGACGCAGTGCCGATGAGCGAGGCCGGCAGCGCCACCGAGTGGGCGGCCAGCGTGGAGCCGTCCTGGATGGTGACGGTATCTAGGCTCATCACGCGGTCCTGGAAAAGGTGGGTTTGCACCACGGTACCAGGGCCTACGGTGGCGGCCTCACCGACGCGGATGAGGTCCGTTTCCGGGAACCAGTAGGAATCGATCCACGCACCACGGCCGATTTCCACGCCGAGGGCGCGCAGGCCCAGGTTGATCTCGCCGGAGCCGTAGGTGTGCTGGAAGAACCACGGCGCGGCGACGACCTCCACGAAGGTATCCTGCAACTCATTGAGCCAAACAAAAGCGGACCACAGCGGGTGGTCGGCCGCGCGGTGCCTGCCCACGCAGATCCACTTCACCGCGACGGTGACGGCCATGGCCACCGCACCCATGCCCATGAGCACGAGGCCGGAAAGGAGCCAGGTGAGGGGGAAGCCGAGGGCGTCGAGAAGCGAGTCGTAGACGCTGAGGGTTGCCGCGAGCAGCATGGCAGAAAACATCGGTGCCAAAAGGCGCATGGTTTCCACCACGCCGCGGGCGGCCTTGACGGCAAAGCCCGGGTTATAGGTCAGCGCCTCACCCGAGTTGGCGGGGGAGTCCACCTCTACGGTCACGCGGCGCATGCGCTCTGGCGGCGCACCCCACCAGTTGGCGCCGGCCTTCGTCTTCTTCGGGGTAGAAGAAAGCACGGCAACCAGCGAGTTCTTGGATAGCTTGCGGCCGGGCGCGGTGATGCCGGAGTTGCCCACGAAGGAGCGCTTGCCCACCTTGGTCTCGCCGGTGCGCATCCAGCCGCCGCCGAGCTCGTAGCCGCCGATCATGGTGTCATCGGCCAGGAAGGCACCCTCTTTGACCTCGGTGAGCTTGGGGATCATGACCGCGGTGGAGATTTCCACGTTGGCGCCAATCTCCGCGCCGAGCGAGCGCAGCCACGCTGGGGTCAGCTGGGAGGCATAGAGCGGGAAGAGCTTGGTGCGGGCCTCGTCCATGAGGCGCTCGATGGCCCACAGGCGCCAGCCCTTGGCCGAGCGAACGGGTGCTACGCCTGGGCTAATTCCCAGGGAGAGAATGCGCACGCCCAGCCAGGTCTGCAGCATATAGGTGGCAAAGGCCGCGAGCGCGCCAACGGGCGCGAAGAAGACCGCACCGACGAAGCTATCGCCACCCGTGGAATGCACGAGGGCGAGGACGATGGCCGCGCCTACCGCCAGCGCAACAACCGGCTGGATGGCGAGAAGGATGGAGGTGGCGTCATAAATGGCCACCCACCACGGCCGGCGCTTGGGCGTATGGGATGGGAAGCGGTGCTTGGAGCGACCCACCTTTTGGGCAGGCGAGCCGGACCAACGCTGTCCGTCCTTGATCTTCTTGCGGCCGGTAACGGTGGAACCGGCCTCCACGTGGGCATACTTGCCCACCACGGTGCCAGGCAGCAGCGTGGAGCGTGCGCCCACGCGAGCGCCTTCCTTGACGTCGATGGCGCCCACGTGCAGGATATCGCCATCCAGCCAATAACCGGAGAGGTCCACTTCGGGCTCGATGGCGGCGTGCTTGCCCAGGGTGAGCAGGCCGGTCACCGGCGGCAGGGAGTGCAGGTCCACGCCGCGCTTGACCTTGACGCCGAGCGCGCGGGCGTAGTTATTTACGCGCGTGGCACCGGCCAGGGAGCTCGCGCCGGAGGCATTAGCCCAGCGCTCGGCCGCCCAGATGCGCAGGTGCGTCGAACCGCCGCGCGGGTAATCGCCCGGCTTAATGCCGGCCGTAATAAGACGTGCACCGTAGCCGCCGAGGGGGATGCGTCCGACTGGGGTGACAAAGACGATGAGCATGGCGATGACCAGCCACCACGGATAGGCCGCGGCCCACTCAAAGCCCAGCGATGCTGCCACGGTGGAACCCAGCATGAGCCATGCCAGCCAGCTGGAGGCGGCCAGCGTCATGACGGGAATCTGAATCAGGGTCTGGGCGAGGCGGGTGCCGAAGCCGACCTTGGTGACCTCGCGCATGGGGGCATCGGCAGCCGCGGGGCGCGGTTCGGCTCCCGCAATGAGCTCGGCCAGCGAGCCCAAGCGCGGGTGGTCGTAGAGGTCGCGCACGGCCACGGTGGGGTAGCGCTCCCTGATATGGCCCACGAGGGTCGCGGCCGCCAGCGAGGTGCCGCCGAGCGAGAAAAAGTCGGCGTTCTCGTCTTCCACGGACACGCCGAGGGTTTCTACCCACAGCTCCGCGAGCCACTTCTCGGTCTCGGTCAGCGTGGTCGATTCCACGCCCACTCCGGGCAGCGGCCACGGCAGGGCCTTCTTATCTACCTTGCCGGAGGTGCGCACCGGCAGTTCTTCCATCACGCAGATGCGCGGGACGAGTGCGGCCGGCATGGTATCGGCCAGGCGGGCGTGCGCGGCCTCGTGATCGAAGCCCTTGGCCTCATCCTCGAGGGAGACATAGCCCACCAGGACGGACTCGCCGCCGGGGGTCTTTTGCACGGCCACGGCCGAGTTATAGACGTTATCCAGGGCCGCAACGTTGGCTTCGACTTCGCCGAGCTCGATGCGGCGCCCGCCAATTTTCACCTGGTCATCCACGCGGCCGACGAAGTACAGCCCGTCCTCCTCCAGGCGCACGTGGTCACCGGTGCGATACGCACGCTGCCAGCCCATCGACTCCAGCGGGGCGTACTTCTCCGCATCCTTGGCCGGATCCAGGTAGGACGCCAGTCCCACGCCGCCGATCACCAGCTCGCCGACGCCGCCTAATTCCACAGGGATGCCCTGCTTATCGACGACCACCAGGTCCCACCCATTCAACGGCAAGCCAATGGACACCGGCCGTCCGGGCAGCATTTGCTGCGCACAGGCGACGACGGTGGCCTCGGTAGGACCGTAGGTATTCCACATCTCGCGGTCCTCGGTGGCCAGGCGGTCCACCAACTCCTGCGAGCAGGCTTCGCCGCCGACGATGAGTAGGCGGATATTATCCAGCGCCTCGGCCGGCCACAGGCCCGCCAGGGTAGGCACGGTGGACACGACGGTGATATCGCGGCGGATGAGCCACGGGCCCAAATCCATGCCGGATCGCACCAGGGATCGCGGTGCCGGAACCAAGCAGCCACCGTGGCCCCAGGCCAGCCACATTTCCTCGCAGGAGGCATCGAAGGCGACGGACAGCCCGGCGAGCACACGATCCTCCGGCCCGAGTGGCCCGTGCGGGTGATTGACCAAAAAGAGGCTGGCCTCGGCGTCCACGAAGGCGGCCGCGGAGCGGTGGCTCACGGCCACGCCCTTCGGCTTGCCGGTGGAACCGGAGGTGAAGATGATCCACGCGGTGTCTTCTGGGCGCGGGGCATTGGGGTTCTCGGCCGGCTCCTCGGCGGACCTGTCGGGGGCGTATGGGCGCGCGGAATCGCGCAGGAAGCGGAAGCCTTCATCTGTAAAGACGCCATCGATATCGGCCTCGCCGAAGACCATCTCGGCGCGCTCGTCTGGGTCATCGGCGTCGACAGGCACGTAGGCCGCGCCCGACGCCAGGGTCGCCAAAATGGCGAGGTAGAGCTCGCGCTTGCCGGAGGTCATCCGAATGCCGATGCGATCGCCCCGGCGCACACCATTGGCGTGCAGCTCGGTGGCCCACAGCTCGACCTCGTGGATGAGCTCGGAGTAGGTGATGATTTCGCCGTCGTCTAGCGCGGCGGCGTCTGGGTGCATCTCCGCGGTAGTGGTGATGATGTCCCACAGCGTACGCGGCCGCGGCGCCGCGCTACCTAGAAGGTACTGCTGCGGGACGAGCGATTCGGGGCCCGCCATTTATGCCTCGTCCTCGTCCGCGGCAATGATGGACTTGGCCAACTTTCGCAGGTGCTTGAGCTGCTTATTGGTGGACTCATCCAAGGCCTCGTCCTCGGCAGTGGCAACAAGCTCCGCCAGGTCCTTGTGGACCTTCGCGCCCTTCTTGGTGGACGCGACGATCTGGCGGCGGCGATCCTTCGGATCGCGCTCGCGCTTGGCCCAGCCGCGGTCCTCGAGGGCGTCGATAAGACGCACCATGTCAGAGGCATCAATGGCCAGGGTCTCGGAGAGGTAGGACTGCGACGCGGCATCCGCGTCCACCAGGCAGGTAAGGACCCAGTACTCGCGCAGCGTCGTCTGCTTGGTCTGCAGGGCAGCCTCGACGCCATCGCGGGTGCGGCGGCGGAGGCGCTCCAGCTGGAACGACGGGGATTCGAGTAGGGCAGTTGGGATTACAGAATTATTCGTGGAAGCCATACCATCATAATAATCCCAAAAGATTGGTTAAGGCCAATTAATCCGTTTCGATGGGAAGCCCGGCAGCCTTCCACTTATCCGTGCCGCCATCGACGTTAATGGTGTCCCAGCCCAGCGCATGCTCCAGATACTGGCAGACCTGCATGCTGCGGCCGCCTGCGTGGCAGATGACGTAGATGTCCTTGTCTGGATCGATTTCCTGGATGCGACCCGTAATCTCACTCATCGGGATATGGGTCGCGCCCTTCGCGCGCTCCACCGCCCACTCATCATTCTCGCGGACATCAATGAGCTGAGCGCCTTCTGGTACTTCAGTTGGTTGAACGTTTTTCATGTCTCATACCCTAGTCACGCATAGGTTCTTATGCTGCTCCGTGTTCCGCGTCCGAGAAGAGCCGTGAGCAACCAGGTGCGTCGAAAACTGTGTGCTCGGCCCGTTGAGTCAATTGCCTGTTCCAGCAGCTTTAGCTCTTGTCTCGCTAGACTTGTAGCCCAAACAGTTATCTGCTTCAGTGCTTAACCTCTTGTAGTCGAGGCTTAAAGTATGCCTTGGGCCAAGTCCTTGGCATCCGCGGTGGATGTGCGCAGGGCCTCAATTTCCAGCGGCAACCGAGGTGAATTCAGGCGAACCTGTCTTGGTCGTGATTAGAGTGGCGTACAGCCCACGGTACGGCTTGCTGTTCATAGTGAGAGTGGGTCTTCTCCGCCACGTTTTCAACATTCATCTGAGTTGAAAGGGAAATTTTTGATGCAAAGTCTTACAGGGATGCGGACAGAGCTTCGACAAGGCACGCTTGAAATCGATGGCATCACCATAGAAAGCCGTATCGGCGTGTTCCTCGAGCCTCACAGCGAATATAACCTGAGCCTTGAATTTGCAGTCCGTCAAGGAACGGCACCCACTGCAATGAGGCTTAAGACCTTTGGCGCTGAGTTCCTACTCATTGATAAAGAGACAGAAAACAGCATTCGTCTTACCGATGGCGTTAGCAATAGCGCAAGCTTTCGTCTGCGAACCGGACAAAAGTCAGGCTTGTTGAGTGTTTTCAACGAGTACCTGCATAGTTATTGGGAAGGTGTCGAACCCGCCTACGAATACATGACTGGCGATTCAGGGATTGTTATCACCAAAACGGAAGGCGACACCATTCACTTTGCCTGCAATAACCGCAGTCCACGGGAGCAGCTAGCGTTTGAGGACGTCACGGGGATGCTTACGGTTACGAAAGTTGGTTCAGCGGAAGATCATTTCATCGCCCCTGCAGAGGATGGATCGCCAATTCAACAATATTGCTTCATCGACAGCGGCGATGAAGCACCCGATGAGAAAAAGCTCGTTGATTTTGCCACTGCGCTTTCGGGCAAGACCTCCCCGAGAAGCGAAGCGGTCACTACCTTAATTGACAGGCTTGAAGGGCTTAACTACACCGTCATTTCTTCCGCAGACAATGCTGTCACCGTCGAAGTCGACATCTCGGATGAGGAAACCACCGAATTCGCTATGGTCGATGAGGCCCGATTGTGGAATCTCAACCTTGTGAAGGTTAAAACTCGCACCTTGCTGAATCAGAGCACAATCCGACCAGAAAGTTAGGCCACGACTGCTCAGAATTTGGATGCGAGGGACCGCGTGATTCGTCGTGTTGAAGAACGAATTTTGGCGGAGAGCACGCAGGTGCAAGCCACGGATCTGGCTGTGGCACTTGGATCGTCGGTTCGTGTGAGGAGTCAATGTTGTTCATGGCAAATAGCGCCGGAACATGGGGGTTGCGCGCTATTTACCGTGAGCGTCGTGCGGGCTGCCCGCGGCGATTCTTGAGTGGCGCATCGGGTCAAAGTGACGCACACGGCGCTGGCCCCGCGCAGGCCTGCGTGCGCGTTTTAACGGTGCGCGGAGAGGTACTCCAGAATCGCCTTGACGCGGCGGTTGTCCTCGCTGGGGTCTAAGCGAAGCTTGGTGAAGATGTTGGAGACATGCTTGGCCACCGCGGCGGCGGATAAAACGAGCTCGGCGGCGATGTCCTTGTTGGACTTGCCGCGGGACATTAATTCGAGAACCTCGCGCTCGCGCGGGCTGAGCTCGCCCAAGCCGCTGCGTCCGGAGCTCATGAGAGCTTGAGCCACGGTGGGGTCGATGACGGTGCCGCCCTGGGCCACCACGTCCAGGCTGGCCAGGAAGTCGCGCACCTCGGAGACACGGTCCTTCAAAAGGTAGCCGGTGCCGGCCTCGGGGGAGTCGAAGAGCTCCACCGCATATGCAGGGGCTACGTACTGGGAGAGCACCATGACGGGCAGGCCCGGGTAGGCGTTTCTCAAATTCACGGCGGCTTTCAAACCATCGTCGCCCATGCCCGGCGGCATGCGCACGTCCGTGATGACGATGTCCGGCAGGTCGTCGCGCAGTTTATCCACCACAGCCTCGAGCGAAGGAGCAGAGGAAGCCTGGCCCACTACAGAGTGCCCGCGGCGCTCCAACAGGCCGGCCAGGCCCTCGCGCAGAATGGCGGAGTCATCCGCTACCACAATCCTTAAGCTCATCTTTTACACTCCTGGCTGTCCGCGATCGAGAAGAAGGGGAATGGACCCGGCCACCCGGGTCGGGCCGCCAGGCGGTGAGGACAAAGACATTTCTCCACCGAAGGCAGCAAGACGCTCGGCCATCCCCGCCAGGCCGTGCCCGGGGACGACCTGTGCGCCGCCGTGGCCCTCATCCACCACGGTGATGCGCAGCGAATCGTCCGAGGTCACCAGCACCGAAACTGGCGCGCCCGGCGCATGCTTGGCCGCATTCGTCAAAGCTTCCGTGCCGAAGAAATAGCCGCAGGCCAGCACGGAGGCGGAGAGCTCAGGCAGAGGATGCGGGGCGAAGACGCTGACGTGGGGGCCGTGGGAGGAGGCGGCGTCGGCAAGCGCGGCGACCAGGCCGTGATCCTGCAGCACCTGTGGGTGAATACCGTGCACCGTGGCGCGCAGGGAATTCAGGCCGCGGTCCACGTCCTGCTTTGCAGCGGTGAGGAGCTCGGTGAGGTCAGCGGGGGCGTCGAGAAGAGCCTCGCCCAACTTCATGCTCGCGGCCACGAGGTATTGCTGCGCGCCGTCGTGCAGGTCGCGCTCGATGCGGGCGCGCTCCACCTCGTAGGCGTCCGCGATGGCGCGCCGCGAGGCCGTGAGCTGCGCAATCTGCTGCGCCTGCTGCTGCTCGTGCGTGGTGGGTTGGGGCTTTTTACGGAACACGGTTCACAGCATAACGGGCGCCCCGAACTGCAGGGGTAGTGCTGGCACTACCTTAAAGAGCAACGCTAGGGCTGTTCTTTCCGCGGGCCCGGCACGGTGGAATGAGAGACATGGCAAAGACACTTTCCCTGACAGACATCACCAAGGATTTCGGCGGCGGCCCGGTGCTCGCTGGAATCTCCCTCGACATTGAACCGGGCGAGCTCGTGGCCGTCATGGGGCCGTCCGGCTCCGGCAAATCCACGCTGCTGCACTGCATGTCCGGCGTGCTGACGCCTACGCACGGCAGCGTGCGCTACGGCGACGAGGAGCTCTCCGCGCTTGGCGACGGCCCCCGCTCCCGCACCCGCCTGCGCAACTTCGGCTTCGTCTTCCAAGACGGCCAGCTGCTGCCGGAGCTCAGCAACGTGGATAACGTGGCGCTGCCGGCCATGCTTAACGGTATGGGGCGGGGTGCGGCCCGCAGGCGCGCGATGGAGCTTCTCGATCAGCTGGGCCTGGGTGGCCTGGCGGACCGCCGCCCGGCGCAGGTCTCCGGTGGCCAGGCCCAGCGCGTGACCATTGCGCGTGCGCTGGTGGCGAACCCAGGCGTTGTCTTCGCCGACGAGCCGACCGGTGCGCTGGATCAGTCCACCGGCCACGAGGTCATGCAGATGCTCACCACCATCGTGCGCCAGGCCGGGGCGAGCCTGGTCATGGTCACGCACGACCCGAAGGTGGCCGATTGGATGCAGCGCCGCGTGGAGATTCGCGATGGCATCATTCACGACGACCGCCGCCTGGGGTGATTCGATGAACACCGCCACCTTGGTCTATTACCTGCAGCGCGAATCCATTCGCGCGCGCTCGGGCACGGGCATCGTCTCTCTATTGGCGATTGTGAGCCTGACCATCGGTTCCGCCATCGCCTTTTTGGTTGCGGGTGGTACCTGGATGTTTTGGGAGCGCGCCCAGCACGTCGAGGACGCCGCGCCCGCCCTCAAGGAGGCCTTTGGCAACGAGATGGAGGCCTTCCTCTATCCCTGGTTCGCCCTGGCTCTCTTTGCCTGCGCGTTCATTCTTCCCGCGCTGTTTAACCTCACCTCGCAGGCCGCCGTCCTGGGTGCGTCCGGCAGGGAGCAGCGCCTGGCCACCCTGCGCCTGCTGGGCTTAAGCTCCAGTCAGGTGGAGCGCATGGCCATTGTGGAAACCGGCCTCCAGGCGGTGATCGGCATCGTGCTCGGCGGGCTGATTAGCCTACTCGTCGCACCGGTCTTTACCCAACTGGACTTCCAGATGCGGCCCATTGACCTGACAGAGATTCTGCTGCCCTGGTGGGGATATATAGCTGTGGCCGGCGTGCTCTTTCTCCTGGCCATCGGCGCGGCACTGTACGGCATGCGCCGCGTGCGCGTGAGCCCGCTGGGCGTGGCCAAACGCCAGATGCCCGCGGCCTACCGCTGGTGGCGCGCCATCGTCTTCCTCATCATCGTGGCAGTCGGCGGAGTGTTCCTCACGGGCAAGGCGGGCCCGCCCACCGCGATGGTCATCGTGGTCATGTTTGGCATGCTGATGAGCATCAACCTCATCGCGCCTTTCATCCTGCAGCTGGGCGCGCACGTCTTCTCCCTCCTCCCCGGAACCGCGCACTTCGTGGCCTGCAAGCGCGTGGCGGGCAATGCCCGCCCGGCATGGCGGCGCAGCGCTGCCATCGGCTTCTTCGGCTACCTGGCCGGCTTCCTCGTCGCCGCGCCCCTGGGCTCCGATGCCTTGGCCTCGGTGCTCAAAGAAGATCCCGGGATGAACGTGGTGTTCAAGGACATCTCCACTGGCGTTGTACTAACCCTCGTCTTCGGCTTCACGTTGACCACCATGTCCATCATCCTGGGTCAGGTTTCCGGCATCTTCGAGGACAAGGAGCTCATCCGCTCTCTGGATTTGATGGGCGTGCCGCGCGGCTTCCAGTTCCGCTCCGGGGCGCTGACCGTCATGGGGCCGGTCGTGGCCTTGAGCTCCTTCGGTTTTCTCTTCGGCGGCGGAATTGCTTCGCTGATGTTCTTCTCCAACGTCGAGCAAAGCGACGTCGATGTGAGCGCTCGCCTGCTTATGGCCTTCGGCTTCCTGGCGGTGGGCTGGGTGGTCACGCTTCTTGCCATTGTCCTTGTTGAACCGTTGCGCGGCTACGTGCTGCGCACAGGAGGTCGAAAAGAATAAAAACTGTGCTGAAAATTTTGGCGGACTCTTCGGCGTTGCCTTTATCGCGGTGCTCGCCGCCGTGTACTTCCTCGGCCCCTCCTATGGCGGGGCGCTGCTGGGCAAGCCCTATATTCCTTTCAACACCAGCGAAAAACGTATAAACACCGCGATGGTGGATACCGCAGCGTATACCGGAATCTATGGCGAGAGCGAAGAATTTCAGCGCGCCCGCGAGGCCTTCAAAGAGGACCCGACCAACGCGGAGCTCCTCGTTGCCGCCATCGACGCCGCCTCCTCCGCCGAAGTCACCCTCCTGACCTTCCGCGGCCTGGACAACGTGCGCACCTTCGGCGAGCCGACCGCCGGCTACGCCTCCGCCAACGTGGTGCTGGATTACCCGGACAGCCGCTCGCTCATGCTCACTACTGCCAAGGACAAGGCGTGCACGGGCGAGGAGTTCGCCGAGGACCCCATCGCTCCTGATACCCCGGAATCTGAGCTCGACGGCTCGCTTGCCTCCCATTGTGGCTCCTAAGGCGCGGTTTTCGTCCACGGGTGCCTTTGGCGTTCACGGCAAATAACGCCCCGAAACACGCAATTTTTCGCCACTATTTACCGTGAACGACAGTGATTAGTCGGAAAACGCGAAAGGTACGCTTCGGCGCGCGGTGGGAAACCTCTTCGGTCTCCACCGTCTGCGGAAACGTACCTTCACAGTGCCGCCGTTAGCGTGCGGCAGAAGCGCTTACTTGAAGCGAGCCTTTGCCTCGTCGAGGATCTTCTCTGCCTCGGCCTTGTCGTCCCAGCCGGAGCCGGTGACTTCCTTGTTCGGCTCCAGGTCCTTGTAGTGGACGAAGAAGTGCTCGATTTCGTCCTTGATGTGCTGCTCCACATCGTTGATGTCCTGGTAGCGCTCCCAGCGCGGGTCATCGATGACGGCGAGCAGCTTATCGTCGCCGCCGGCCTCGTCGGTCATCTTGAAGACGCCGACGATGCGGGCCTCAACTACAACGCCCGGGAAGACCGGCTCCGGCAGGATGACCAGGGCGTCGAGCGGGTCGCCATCCTCGCCCAGGGTGTGGTCGATGAAGCCGTAGTCAGCCGGATAAGCCATCGGGGTGAACAGGTAACGGTCGAGGTAGACCTTGCCGGACTCGTGGTCAACCTCGTACTTGTTGCGGGAGCCCTTCGGGATTTCAATGGTTACTTCAACGCTCACAGCGATGTCCTCCATGGGGGATTGGGTATCAATTACTGCCCATAGTCTAGCGCGTTGCGGATTCGCGCTAGGGTTAAAGGCAATGAAAGCAAAGCATGTTTGGTGGTCAGCGACCGCGCTCGTGGTAGCAGCAGCGGTCGGAGGTACGGCTGCGCTGGGCGTTACCCTTCAGCGCGAATACGGCGATCTCTCGCACGGAGAGGCGCAGGCGGTCGAGGCTCCTGAGGAGCCGTTGAGCGCAGCAGAGCCGGGCGAGGTGGACCTGGATGCGCTGAGCGCGAAGCTGGATGAGCTCGCTAAGAATAAGGACCTTGCCACTTTCGGCG
Organism: Corynebacterium sp. c3Ub_189; assembly: GCF_039907195.1. Lineage (NCBI taxonomy): Bacteria > Bacillati > Actinomycetota > Actinomycetes > Mycobacteriales > Corynebacteriaceae > Corynebacterium > Corynebacterium sp. c3Ub_189. Next base: position 53,849 of record NZ_JASBOF010000003.1, read on the forward strand.
GCGAGGTGATCGATACCGAAACCGGTGACGTGGTGTGGCAGCGCGACGCAGATAAGCGGCTTACCCCGGCCTCGTCCACGAAGGTCCTCACCACTGCGGCGGCGACGTTAGCGCTGGATGAGAATGAGAAAATCACCACCAAGGTCTACCGTGGGTCAAACGAAAAGAACGTGGTCATCAAGGCCGCGGGCGATGTGTGGATGACGCACGAACAGCTCGACGATTTGGCCGAGCAGATTTCGAAAAACGTCGAGCAGGTCGATGGTGTCTACATCGATACCTCCGTGTGGTCCGGCGAGGCGCAGGCCCCGGGCTGGGATCCGGAGAACGTGGACGGCGGCTTCGTCGCGCCGATGGAACCGGCCATGCTCTACGGCGGTCGCTTGGGCGCGACGACGGGTGATGTGCCGAGGAGTCATGAGCCTGCTTTGGACGTCGCTAAGCAGCTAGGCGATCGCCTCGGCGCGGGCAAGGTAGGCATGGGCTCTGTGGCAGAGAATGCGCAGGAGGTGGCGAGCGTGGATTCGCCGCCGCTAGCGGACCGCGCCCGAGAAATGGTGCGCCATTCCGATAATGTCATGGCCGAGGCCATTGCGCGCGAGCTGGCGGTTTCCCGCGGTAAGGAAGCCAGCTTTGAGGGCGATACGCAGGCCACGCTCGAGGTGCTGCGGGAGCAAGGATTCGACGTCGAGGGCGTGGATATTAAGGACAATTCCGGGCTCTCGGTGGACAATCGGCTCACGGCCGGGCTGTTGACGCAGCTCATTAATGGCGCGGTCAAGGATCCGCGCCTGCGCCCGCTGGTGTCCTACCTGCCGGTGGCCGGCGGCGATGGCACGCTGTACGAGCGCTATGGCGATTCCGCGGCCAAGGGCTATGTGCGCGCCAAGACGGGCACGCTGACCGGGGTCTCGGCCCTAGCCGGCACCTCGCAGGGCAATTCCGGGCGCGTATATGCCTTTGCCTTCCTTGTGAATGACGGCGATATCTTGGCCGCCCGCAAGGCTCAAGACGCATTGGCTTCCGCACTGCATGAGTTCTAATAAGCCCTTTTGGCCGCGGGTTTCGCCGCACTTTCTAGCGTGTCGGCGCGGCGTGCGCGCCGCGGGCCTTGACCACGCAGTGGCGGTGGGGCTGTCCGGGGGCGCGGATTCGCTGGCTCTCATGGCGGCGCTCGTGGCGGAGGGGCACGACGTGCTTGCGCTGTGCGTGGACCACGGGTTGCAGGACGGCTCGCGGGCGCAGGCAGAGCGCGCGGCCGAACAGGCGCGAACGCTGGGCGCGCGGGCGGAGGTGCTTAGCGTTGAGGCAGGCGCTGCAGCGGGGGCGGAGTCGATGGAGGCGGCCGCACGGGTGGCGCGGTATCGGGCACTGGCCGCCGCGTGCGCGGGCGAAGACTTAGAGGTGGCCGTGGCACATACGGCCGATGACCAGGCGGAAACGCTGCTGCTCGGCGCGCTGCGTGGGCGGGTGACCGGCATGGGCGAGCGCAGCGAGGTGGAAGGCGCCCGCGTGGTGCGGCCGCTGCTGAACGTGCGCCGGGCCGATACCGAGGGCGCTTGCGCGGAGCTGGGCTTTTCGGCGTGGCAGGATCCGCAGAATGCGGACACGAATTTCCGCCGCGTGGCGCTGCGCCGCGAGGTCATTCCGCAGTTGAGCCGCATCATCGGCGGGGACGCGGTGCCAGCGCTGGCGCAAGCCGCAGGCGACGCCGCGCTTGACGACGCCGCCCTGCGCACCCCACCCACCACCGACTGCGCTGAGCTGGCGGCGATGGCGGAACCAAGGCGCCGGCGGGCAATCGCGGCGTGGCTGGTCAGCGAGGGAGTAGAGGTAACAAGGAGGGGAGTGGGGGACGTCGGCAAGCTGTGCACCCACTGGCACGGGCAAGGCCCGGTGGCCGTGCGATCGGCGCGGGAGGTGGGGCAGAGGTTGGAAGTAGCCCGTATAGGTGGCAAACTGGCACTATTGTCTGGTCATTAAAGGAGCGCACACGTGCACGACAAGAAAGACTTCGCCGTTCCCGCAAACCGCTACGGTGACGATGTAGAAGCAATCCTCATTGGAGAAGAGGAACTGCAAAGCCGCGTCCAAGAACTCGCGGATATGGTCTCGGAAAAGTATGCCGACTCTGAGCAAGACCTCCTGTTGGTCTGTGTGCTCAAAGGCGCCGCATTCTTCCTCACGGACTTTGCGCGCAAGCTATCTATCCCCTCCGAGCTGGAGTTTATGGCCGTATCCTCCTACGGTGCCTCCACCTCCTCGTCCGGCGTGGTGCGTATTTTGAAGGATTTGGACCGTGATATTGCCGGGCGCAACGTGCTCATCGTGGAAGACATCATCGATTCGGGCCTCACGCTGTCGTGGCTCATCCGCAACCTGGAAGGCCGCAACCCTGCCTCGCTGAACGTGGTCACCCTGCTGCGCAAGCCGGAGGTAGTCAAGGCCGATATTGACCTGCTGGATGTGGGATTTGATATCCCGAATGAATTCGTCATCGGCTACGGGCTGGACTTTGCGGAACGCTACCGCGATCTGCCTTACGTGGGCACCCTCCACCCCGATGTCTATACCACCAACTAAAATCGCGCAGTAATGAAAAACAACAAGATTCTTCGCTACGGCGGGATTGCGGCCCTCATCCTTATCGCGCTGTACGCTTTTACCTTCTTTAGCAACGACGCCCGCGGCTACGTGCAAGCGGATACCTCCGTTGCGCTGACCCAGCTCAAGGACAAAAACGTCGATGAGGTGGAAATCGATGACCGCGAGCAGCGCCTGCGCATCAAGCTCAAGGACGAAATCACGGTAGACGAGCGCGACGGCGTGCAGGAGATCGTGGCCAAGTACCCGGCCCGCGCCTCCGAGCAGGTCTTTAACGCCGTCAAGGATTCCGGTGCCGAGAAGTACCAGACCAACGTCACGCAGGAATCCTTCTTGGGCTCCATGCTCAGCATGCTGCTGCCGATGCTCATCCTCTTCGGCGTGCTCTTCTGGCTCATGTCCCGCATGCAGCAGGGCGCTGGTGGCATGTTTGGCATCGGCGGTTCCAAGGCCAAGGAACTGACCAAGGATATGCCGACCAATACCTTTGAGGACGTGGCCGGCGCGGACGAGGCCGTGGACGAGCTGCAGGAGATCAAGGACTTCCTGGAAGATCCCACTCGTTACCACGAGCTGGGTGCCAAGATTCCGCGTGGCGTGCTGCTTTATGGCCCTCCGGGTACCGGTAAGACCTTGCTTGCCCGCGCCGTGGCTGGCGAGGCCGGCGTGCCGTTTTATTCCATCTCCGGTTCTGACTTTGTGGAGATGTTCGTCGGCGTGGGTGCCTCCCGCGTGCGCGACCTGTTCAAGCAGGCGAAGGAAAATAGCCCCTGCATTATCTTCGTGGACGAGATCGACGCCGTGGGCCGCCAGCGCGGTTCCGGTACCGGCGGCGGCCACGATGAGCGCGAGCAGACCCTCAACCAGCTCCTGGTAGAGATGGACGGCTTTGGTGACCGCGAGGGCGTAATCCTCATCGCCGCCACCAACCGCCCGGACATCCTGGATCCGGCGCTGCTGCGCCCGGGCCGCTTCGACCGCCAGATTCCGGTCACCAACCCGGACTTGGCCGGCCGCGAGCAGATCCTGCGCGTGCATGCAAAGAATAAGCCGCTGGCAGAGGAGGTTGACGTAGCGCAGCTGGCCAAGCGCACCGCCGGTATGTCCGGCGCGGACCTGGCCAATGTGCTCAACGAGGCCGCTTTGCTGACCGCCCGCATCGGCGGCAACGTCATCACCTATGACGCCTTGGAAGAGGCCACCGACCGCGTCGTGGGCGGCCCGCGCCGCCAGGGCAAGATCATCTCCGAGCACGAGAAGAAGGTCACCGCTTACCACGAGGGCGGACACACGCTTTCTGCGTGGGCACTCAAGGATATTGAGCGCGTGTACAAGGTCACCATCCTGGCCCGCGGCCGCACCGGCGGCCACGCCATGACCTCCCAGGAAGACGACAAGGGCATGTACACCCGCGACGAGCTCTTCTCCCGTTTGGTCTTTGCCATGGGTGGCCGCGCGGCCGAGGAGCTGGTCTTCGGTGCGCCGACCACCGGTGCGTCTTCCGATATTGAAAACGCCACCAAGATCGCTCGTTCCATGCTCACCGAGTACGGCTTCTCGCCGGACCTGGGCACCGTGAAGTACGGCAAGGAACAGGGCGATCCCTTCAGCCAGATGGGTGGCGGCGGCTCCATCGATTACTCCGATGAAGTTGCCTCCAAGATTGATGAGCAGATGCGCTACCTGCTCGAGCGCGCGCACGAGCAGGCCTATGACATCTTGCGCAATAACCGTTACTACCTGGATAAGCTGGCCGAGGCCCTGCTGGAGAAGGAAACCCTGCGCCGCCCTGACCTGGAGCGCATTTTCGACGGCATCGAGCCGCGCGAGGCCTTCGACGTCTTCCCAGGCGAGGACGACCGCTTCCCGCGCCAGATTGGCTACGCCCCAGTGAAGACCCCGGTTGAGCTGGCGAAAGAGCGCGGCGAGGAGCTGCCTAAGCGCATGACGCTTCTCGATGCCTCCCGGGCCGCCCGCGAGCGCCGCCTTGCCGGCGAAGAGCCGAAGGGCGAGGTGGGCTTCAACTTTGGTCAGCACGCCGGCGATTACGTCGATCCGGACACCGCCCGCGAGTTGGGCAGCGGCCCCGCTAAGGAATCCGCGAACTCTACGCCGACCCAGCAGTCCCGCGACGGCCAGTCTGCTGAGTCTTCCGAGCCTGCGGCCCGTCCGGCCGCACGCCCCGCTACCGGTGGTGGAAAGCACCACAAGCCGGATGCCGGCGCGGATGCTGAGGCTGAGACCAGCCAGTGGTTTACCCCCGGCTGGGACGAGAAGGATCGCCGCAAGAACCCCTATGCGCGCGAGGACGACAAGCAAGAAGATAACTAATGCCTGAAAATCACATTCCCGCTCGCGCCGCCTTTGACCAAGACCGAGCGGAGGCAGCGGTGCGTGAGCTGCTCCTTGCGGTTGGGGAGGACCCTGACCGCGAGGGCTTGCGCGAAACCCCTGCCCGCGTGGCCCGCGCTTACCGCGAGGTCTTTGCCGGACTGCACGAGGACCCGACCGAGGTCCTGCACAAGACCTTCGCTGAGGACCACCAAGAATTGGTTCTGGTGCGCGATATCCCCATTTATTCCACCTGCGAGCACCACCTAGTGCCGTTTTACGGCGTGGCGCATATCGGCTACATCCCGGGCAAAGACGGCCACGTCACCGGTTTGAGCAAGCTTGCTCGCCTGGCGGATATGTACGCTAAGCGCCCCCAAGTCCAAGAGCGCCTTACCCAGCAGGTAGCGGACGCCTTGGTGGAGGTCCTCGGTGCGCAGTCCGTCATCGTGGTCATTGAGTGCGAGCACTTGTGCATGGCCATGCGCGGCATTCGCAAGCCGGGGGCGACGACGACTACCTCCGCGGTGCGCGGCGGCTTCAAAAATAATGCCGCCTCCCGCGCCGAGGTGCTCAGCCTGATTCGCAGCTAAACCCCCGGTTCACCACGAAAGCGAGAAGGAGCACGCCATGCAGCAGGCAACCTCGGTCTCAGATCTGACCATCGCCAACCGCACGCTGGTGATGGGCATCGTCAACGTCACGGAGGATTCCTTCTCCGATGGCGGTAAGTGGTTGGACGTCGATGCCGCCATCAACCACGCCCGCGAACTCGTGGCGCAGGGCGCGGACATGATTGACGTCGGCGGTGAGTCCACCCGGCCGGGCGCGGTGCGGGTAGAAGCGGACGTCGAAAAGCGCCGCGTGGTTCCCGTCATTAAGGCGCTGAGCGAGCTGGGCATCCGCACCTCCGTGGATACGATGCGCGCCTCGGTGGCCCGTGCGGCCGCAGCGGCCGGCGTGGACATGATTAATGACGTCTCCGGTGGCCTAGCTGATCCGGAGATGTATCGCGCGATGGCCGAGGCCGGTGTGCCCGTCTGTTTGATGCACTGGCGCACGCTGCAGGAAGGCGCCTTTGGATCCGCAGCCGGTAGCGCCGACCACGGCGGCGATGTGGTGCGCGATGTGCATGAGACCCTCGAGCGCCTGGCAAATAACGCGCTGGAGGCCGGCGTGCGCCGCGATAATATCGTGCTCGATCCGGGCTTAGGCTTCGCCAAAACCCCGCAGGATAATTGGGCGCTGCTCAAGGCCCTGCCGGAGTTCCTCGACGCCGAATTCCCCATGCTGGTGGGCGCTTCCCGCAAGCGCTTCCTCGCCGCCATCCGGGAGGACCGTGGCGTGGAGTCCAGCCCACTGCTGGCCGATCCCGCGACTGCGGCCGTGACCGCCATTTCCGCCCAGATGGGCGCGTGGGGTGTGCGCGTGCACGAGGTCGCCGTCTCGCGCGACGCCGTCGATGTGGCAGCTGCTTGGAACGCCGGCACCGGCTACGCGGGCGGCGCCAGGGCGACCGGCAGCTATAGCAATGGCGCCGATGGTAATGGCACCATGAAATCCACCGCCCTACCGCGCAACCCAAAGGAGTAAAACATGGCAGACCGCATCGAGCTCACCGGCCTAGAATGCTTTGGCTACCACGGCGTTTTTGAGGAAGAAAAGCGCACCGGCCAGCCCTTCATCGTGGATATCACCTGCTGGTCCGAGTTCGCCGAGGCCGCCGCCACCGATGATCTGACCAAGACCATCAATTACGCCGAGCTTGCCGACGTCGCCGCCAAAATCATCGAAGGCCCCGCTCGCGACCTCATCGAGACCGTCGCCAGCGAGGTGGCCGATACCATCATGGAGACCTTCGAGGGCCTGCATGCCGTGGAGGTCACCCTGCACAAGCCGAAGGCGCCGATTCCGCGCACTTTTGCCGACGTCGCCGTGGTCGCCCGCCGCTCCCGCAAGCACGCGAGGACCCTCTAATGCGTGCGGTGCTGTCTATCGGCTCCAATATGGATGACCGCGTGGAGCTTTTGCGCACGGTATTCGACGAGTTCGCCGGCGAGATCGTCGCCGCCTCGCCCGTCTATGCCACCCCTCCGTGGGGCGTGACGGACCAAGACGAATTCCTCAACGCGGTGCTCATCGTGGATGTCGAGGAGACTCCGAAGGAACTGCTGCGCCGCGGGCAGAAACTCGAAGAGGCTGCCGAACGCGTCCGCGTGCGCCACTGGGGTCCGCGCACGCTGGATGTAGACATCATTGATATCGAGGGCTATACCTCCGATGACCCAGAGCTTTTCGTCCCGCATCCTTATGCCCACGAGCGCGCCTTCGTGCTGATTCCGTGGTTGGCGGCCGATGCTGGTGCTAGGTTGAGTGGGGAGGGCGTCGCCAAGCGGGTAGCAGCACTCGACCCGAAAGAGCGCGCCGAGATTCGCCGGCTGGGCATGATGGAGGAGCTATGACACGGACCTCGCTGGGTGCCCTCATCGGCACCGGGGTCTTTTTCGCCGCCGCGGCGGCCATCCTCACCACGCGCTTTTATGGTTCCATGCTGCAAATCCCGGTAACGGTGTCGGCCACGCTGTGGCTTATGGCCGTCATCTGTGTGGCGCTGACCTGGAAGGTGGACCAAGCCACCGAGGACGAGCATGGCATTGGCCTGGATAATTCGCAGCTCAACCCCATGACCATCACTCAGTTCATGCTGGTAGGCAAGGCCTCGGCATGGACGGGTTCCATCGTGGGTGGCATTTATGCCGGCATTGCCGTCTACGTCATTCCCAACACCGGAACGCTCACCGCGGCCTCCGATGACCTCGTGGGTGTCATTGCCTCCGCGCTTGGTGGCCTCGCGATGGCCGCCGCTGGCCTGCGGCTGGAGCGACACTGCGAGACCCCGCCCCCACCAGATGGGGTTCAAACGGTACATTAGTGAGCATGACTGAGCCGCGCTCTTCTTCTAGCAATACTTCCGCCAAGACGACCAAGCCGGACTTGGGCCAGATCGGCCTTATCGTCCTCGTGGTGCTGGCCGTGGTGGCCAGCATCGTCATGCTGATTTCCGGCTCTGCCGCCGCGCTCAAGATCGCCCTCATTGCAGCACTGTGGGCCGCCGTGCTTGGCTTCTTCCTGGTCATGCGCTACCGCCGCCAGGCCGAGGAATCCGTGACCAAGCTGGAGCTGCAGGAGCGCGCTCACCGCGCCGAGCTTAAGCAGGTCCGCGCAGCCGATGGCCAGCCGCTGCCAGACCAGGAGCTGCTGGATGAGATCCGCACCGAGCTGGCTGCCATCCGCAAGCAGATTGAGGATCTTTCCGGCCAGGACTTCACCTATGAACCGGCCGCCCTGCACGCCGAGGCGCGCCGCATCATGCAGCTCGAGGCCCAGACCGCGGCCGCTGCTCGCCCTGGCTCTGAGGAAGGCAATGTGGACTTCACCCAGTCCTCCTCCGGCGCCCCGTCCGCCGATGCCATCGCCGGCCGATTGGGCAATCAGCCGTCCGCGGCGCACACCGAGGCCAACCCGCTCAATGACATCATCAGCGAAAAGACCCGTGCGCAGCGCACCTCCGGTAAGACTTCTGGTGCCTCCACCTTCAATACTGGTGGCTTCCAGGCCGTGCGCTGGGATACCGGCGGCGATGATTCCCTGAAGAATGCCCGCACGTCCGCGGCCAGCGAGCACCACGGCAGCCACCGCAAGCCAGAGGCTGCCACCAAGGCCAATGATGAGACCCAGGACATTCCGCAGCAGGCGGCGCCGCAGCGCGACGAGCGCGCGGAGTATCCAGGCTCGGGTCAACATGTGGCTCCGGAATCGGCCGAACCAGTACGCCAGAAGGCAGCCCGCCCGCATCACCGTGCGGCTGAACCTCAGCCAGAGGAGCAGACACGCGGACGCCGTCGCAGCGACGATAAGCGCGAAGGCGCGGTATCCGTGGCCGAGCTGCTGGCCCAGGCGAAGAAGAAGGATAAATAAATGCGCCCGCCACGCATGCGGGTAGCCCTCTTCGGCCGGAGCCTGGCCGGCTTTACCTTGGCCAATGCCATGGAACGCGCCGGCCATGAGGTGCAGATGCTCTCGGACCCGGCCGAACTTGCCTCTTTTGAGGCCCTCATCATCGCCGTGGGCGATGCCCGCTTAGAAGCTACCGTGGAACTTCTTGAACCCCACGTCCACCACGGGCTTATCGTGTTCCACACCTGCCTCTCGCGCGGTGTCCAAGTGCTAGATCCGCTAGAAACCCGCGGGTGTGTTGTTGCGGCACTCGCCCCATTTGCACATATGCGCTGGGCCGTGACCACCCTAGACGAGCTGGGCGAGACTGTAGTGGAGCTCAATATCACCGAGTTCCGCGGCGAAGCCGTCGCGCTTTCCGATGCCGAACGTCCTTCCTTTGCCGCCCGTGCCTACTACGCCGAGATGCTGCGTCGCTTGCACATCTCTGCGGCGGTCGATGCTCGTTTCTTCCCCTCTGCAGAGGAAAAGCCCATGGTGGGTGAGGACATGGACACCGAAGAAATCATCGCCGCCTACCGCGGTGCCACCGACCCCGGCCTGCGCCGCAGCTACGTGGAGGTTGCCCGCCGCCTAGGTGAGGTAGACGGCCGCGAGGAGCTGGAAATGTGGGCCCTACAAGAGGAGAGCCGATGAGCCTAGAGCTGGGAAATGCCACCGTCATCAGTGAGATTGAGCGCATCCGCATGGTTGGCAGCGCCTTTCATAAGACTGGCCGTCCGGTGGCCTTCGTACCGCTGACCAACGGCGTGCACGCCGGCCATATCGCGCTGGTGCGCGCGGCCAAGCACATTCGCGGCGCGGTTACCGTCGTGGCCCTGCAGTCCCCGCACGAGGAGGATCTTGAGCTCCTGCGTGCCGAGGGCGTGGACATCGTGTGGGATTACTCGCCAGAGACCTTATGGCCGCATGGCCGCCGCATCGCCGTAGCTCCGGCCGACGCCGCGAGCGCCCTCGAGCCGGACCTCAGCGAAGATCTCTCGCTGTACCTTGCGCTCATTCTGGCGCTTTCGCCTACCGACGTCCTCCTCGGCGAAAAGGACTACGAGCTCCTCCTCGCCATCCACCACGCGGTTCAGGACTTCCACCTGGGTGTCCGCGTGCAGGGCGTGCCCGCCGTACGCATGCCCGATGGCGTGGTGATGAGCCTGCGCAATACTAATGTCCCGGCCGGATCCCGTGACCAAGCTGCGGCCCTTTCCGCCGCGCTGACCGCCGGCGCACATGCCGCCGAAGCCGGTGCGGAGAAGGTCCGCGAGGTTGCCACGGAAGTCCTGCGCGCAGCAGGCGTTGAACCCGATTACCTTGAGGTGCGCGGTCGCGACCTCGGCATGCCTCCCGAGGAGGGGGATGCCCGCTTGCTCGTTGCCGCGACAATCGGCGGCGTCCGCCTCATCGATAATGTGGGCCTGCCGCTGGGCATCGGCTTTAATAATATTGAAGAGCACGAAGCCAAGGCCGAGCTCGAGCGCGAGCAACAACGCGCGCAGGGTACCGCTTCCCAGCAGCCATCGGAGGACTAATGACCGATATCCAGATCCGCGACCTTGACCCGCGCGATGAGCCCAAGGCTATTTCTTTTGCCATCGAGGGCATGCACCTGCACTGGTTTGTCAAAAGCCGCCGCTTCGAGCGCGCCTATGGCCGCTACTTTTGGGACTTAGAGCGCGCCAAGGCCACCGATATCTTGGCTGCTTACGATGGCGACCGCTTCCTCGGCGTGCTGTTGGCCTCCATGAAGGGCAAGCCCGCGCTGCCGTATCCGTGGTGGCGCAAGGCGTTTGTCCGCGCGGTGGAAATCTTTAATAACCTGCGCCCGGGCGGCCACCGCGATGATTACGACGCCGCCAATCAGGACATGCTGCTCAAATACTTGGGCAAGCACCCCATTGATGGCGAAATCGGCTTCCTCGTCGCGGATCCCAATTCCGGCGTGAGCGGCGTGGGCACGGCGCTGCTCGAGGCCTTCGAAGCCCGGCACGAGGGAAAGAATCTCTACTTGTTTACCGATGACGGCTGCACCTACCAGTTCTATGACAGCCGCGGTTTCACTCAGGTGGGCGAGCGCACCATCACGGTCAACGAGGACCGCGACTTGGTGTGCATGCTCTATGTGCGCCGCCTTGGCACGCCGCAGTCTTAGCGTGCCGCAGGCTTAACGCGCCAACGCTCCCATCGGATCCCAGGCCGGCAGGGTGGTCACGGATTCGGACTGCAACGCCGCTTGGTATTGTTCCGGCAGGCGGGAGGGGTGCACGGCGATTTCGAAGACGAACTCGTCGAACCAGTCATCGGCCATGGTCCAAAAGCCCTTATCGGCCTTCTTCGGGCCCCAGGAATTCTCCACACGCCAGCGATTGACGGTGCCGTCGTCTGCGATATCGGCGCCGGTAAAGACCATCGCGTGGGTCATGAGGGACTCGTGCAAGCGCAAACGCTGCGCCTTGTCCAGATCCATCTCCACGCCGTAGAAGGCCTCATAATCGTGCAGGTGCTTGGCCCACACGCCGTGCTCATCATCGGATTGCTGGTCGGTATCGCAGCCGAACCAGACCGGCTGGCCGTCCTCGATGGAGGCACGCGCGGCATCGCGCAGCACCTCCACAGGCGCGTTCAAATAGGTCACGCGCTTTCCAGCCACGTTGCCCAGATACTCCACGGTGTAGAGCTCGCCGTAGGCATTGCGCGGGTCGTTGACCACGCACACGTACTCGCCTAGGTCCGCCGGCAGGAATTCCTGGGCAAACTCCTGTGGGGTATAGGTGCCCGCGCGGTGGAACTCATCGTCCTTATCGCGGTACTGCCACACAAACTCCTCGGGCGGCAGGCCAAGGTTGGCGGTGAGGATACGGTAGACGTCGGCAAGCGCCTGCTCATGCGCGCCCTCTTCGCCGCGGCGGATGCGGTGGGCGGCGCGGCGCAGCACGGTTTGCAGATTGTGGTTAAGCATCGCCGTGGCCTCGGAAGACGCGGTCTCCGGCATGGCGTATTGCGGCACCACGCCGTACTTTTCCACTAGGGCGACGAACATGGACCATTGGCCGCCGTCATCGATGGGATCATCCATGAGCTTGGTCACCGTGCGGTCCGTAATCTCGCGGTCCTTGAGCTCAGCCATGGCGGTGAGGAACCAATTGGCCTTTTCCAGCTTGTCAAAGAAGTAAATATAGGTCTGGGAGAGCTCAAAGTCCTTGAGCTTGGCCTTGTCCATGAGCCCGCCGCGCAGGGAATTGAGGCCGGCAAAAATCCAGCAGCGGCCCGATGCCTTCTGGTCGGCCACGCCCCAGGAATCTAGCTTATGGCTGGTTACCGGGGTAAGGGTGCGCAATTGCTCACGGTCGAGGCTGAGCTTGTCGACGCCCTCCTGGGCCACCCCATTGCGTACCAGGCGCAGCGTGGCATCGCTGGTGAGCTCGGCATTGGCGGCATGAACCTCGTTCGGGTTAATCTCTGTCATTTCTCGATTCTCCTTAGTTCATCCGGTCCCAGAGGGGAAGCTCAATCGGTTCGGTGGCAAGAGCCTGGGCCAGCTCGTCGCTCAGGTGCTCCTTGCGGACGGCGATGTGGAAGACGTTCTGGTCAAACCAGGCATCGGCCATCGTGGCAAAGCCCTTTCCGGGCACATCCTCGCCGTCGTCCTTGCGCGGCGGCTTAGAACCCCAGGAATTTTCCACGCGCCAGGCGCGGTCACCATCGACGCCGGTGAGCACCATCGCGTGGGTGGGCGCGGTCTCGCCGGAGGTAAAACGCTCCTCCTTGCTCATGGAGGAATCGATGCCGTAGAGGCCATCGGTATTCACCAATCCCTCGTCCCATACGCCGTTGAGGAAGGAGAACTGGCGGTTGACATCGCAGCTAAACCACACCGGCTCGCCGGCAGCCAGGCTGCGCTTGGCAGTTTCCTTCAGCTCGGCCGCGCTGACGTTGAGGTACTCCTGCGGTGCGCCGCCCAGCACATTGGTCTCCTCGGCGCTACTAAAGAGGCGATGCTTGGGGTTGGTGGAGCGGGGGTCATCGGCCAACACCACGTACTCGTCTAGGTGCGGTAGGTACTTATCCGCAAACTCTCGCGGGGTGGAGTGCAGGCGCACGAATTGCTCGTCCTTGGTGCGATACGCCCAGGTAAATTCCTGCGGCGGGGTGCCCAGGTGGATGGCCAGGATACGGTGGATATCCTTGCGCGCCTGGGCGAGGATTTCTTCGCGCGGTCCGTCCTGTGCGGCGGCGCGGCGCACCACCGTGGCGAGATCGCGGTTCATCTCCGCGGTATTGCCAGACGAGCGCACCTCTGGCATGACCTCGGCAGGAACGGCGCCGTACTTGGCTACGAGGTTGCTAAAGAAGCACCACCAGCCGCCATCGGCCCCCGCGTGGTCGAGCACCGCGGCGACGGTGCGCTCGTCCCAGCCGGCGTCCTTCTTATCCAGCAGCTGGTTGAGCACCAGGTTGGCGCGCTCCAGCTTGTCAAAGTACTGCAGGTAGGTGAAGGAGAACTCGAAGTCATCTACATTGAGCTCCTTGGCCGCGCGGTGACGGAAGACGTTCAGCGCCGCAAACATCCAGCAACGGCCCGAGCGCTTTTGGTCCGATACGCCCAAGCTATCCAGCTTGACCTCGGTGGTGGGGTAGAGGGAGGTAATGCGGTCGCGGTCTAGGGCCGCCTTGGCCGCCCCGACGTTGGTGATGGCGTTGCGCGCGATGCGCAGCCGGGAATCGGCCGCGGCCTCCTCGCGCAAGTGGGATAGGTATTCGTTGGTGAGCAAAGTCATAGTTTCGGTTTTAGCAGACCCGAGCCCACAGCGGCGCGGGCGGGTGGAGCTAGAGATAGGCCGCCAGCTTGCCGACGGCCTCTGGAGTCCCCACTTCCTCCGGCAACCACGGAACCTCGCGCACCGGGGTATCGGGCAGCTGGGCGCGTAGGAGTGCGAGTGCCTCATCCTCGGCGGCGCGCCGGGCGGCTAAGAACTCGCCTTGGTCGGCCGGGGTGCGCCGGTTAACCAGCATGGATCCCACCCGCACACCGTTGCTCGTGAGGTCCGCATGAAACTCGGCAGATTCCAGCACGGGCAGGCGCTCGGCGGTGAGCACGATATGGAACACGGTGCGCGGGGAGGCAAGCGCGGTGCGCAGCTGGGCAAAGCGCTCGCGGCGCTGGAAAAGCGTGGCGCGAATTTCCTGATTGCGCCGGTCCACCGGGTCATTATCCGCGCCGCTTCCTTGCGACATTCCGCGCACCAGCGAGCCGAATTTATCGGATTTCTCGCGCCGGGAGAGTAACCCATCGGTATAAGCGGCCATGATCTCCGGCAGGGCCATCAGCCGCGAAGTGTGCCCAGAGGGAGCGGTATCGAAGACGAGGTAATCAAAGTCGGATTCCTCCACTACGAGCGCCGCTATGCGCTCCAATAGCGCCGCCTCCTGCGTGCCGGGAGATTGCCGGGCTAGGTCGAGGTGCTTTTTCACCTCACCGTGCAGGTGTTCGGGCATAAAGCGGCGCATCGAGTTCCCTACCTGCGCTAGGTGTTGCTCGGTCGCGCGCGCCGGGTCGATCTCGATGGCGGACAGGGTAGGGGTGAGGCCTGAGGGGGCGTCGCCAAGCGAGGCGCCAAAAATATGCCCCAGGTTATGCGCCGGGTCCGTGGACACCAGGCAGACGCGGTGATTGCGGGACAGGCGCAGCGCGGTAGCGGTGGCCAGGGTGGTTTTGCCCACCCCGCCCTTGCCGCCAAAGAACATGATGGGTGCGGTTTCTAACAACATTGAATATTCTCCAGCGGGGATTTATCCATTCCCATGCGGGTATGCCAGGCGTGGAAATCCTCATAGACCAACGGCAAAAGCTCCAGGGTGTAGTAGCTGGCGGGGTTGGGGATGCCGAGCGCCTCCGAGGCAACCAGCATCAAGAAGAGATCGTCTTCCTGCTGCTGGGCCTTGGCAAAGCTGGCGCGATACGGGGCCTGGTAGTACTCATTGAGCCCGGCCGCAAGTGCCTTAAGCTTGTCGAGCATGCTCGGGCAGTGGGGCGTCAAGGTCATCATCGGACCACTCCAGCGGGGTCTCCTTGCGGGCGCGGGAAATGGCGCCAACGGCTTCCACAATGACCCAGATGGCGGCAACTACGATGATGACGTCCATGCAAAATAGCAGCCAGTTCTGGCTGGTAAATAGGGACTTCAGCTGGAGCAGTGCGGCCCACAGTGACATGGCGGTAACGAAGATGAGCGGGATGACCACCGGCCACGTTCGGCGGCGCAGGTGGGTAAGGATGACCACCACGATGGCCAAGGAAAGGCCCGCCATGAGCTGGTTGGTGGTGCCGAATAGTGGCCAGATGGTCATGCCGCCGGAGCCATCCGCGCCGGCAGAGAAGGTCAGGCCGAAGGCCAAGCCCACCGCGATGACGGTGGCGGCCAGGGCCTTGATACGCACACCCATGATCTCGCCAATTTCTTGCACCACTAGGCGCTGCAGGCGCACGCCCGAGTCCATGGTGGTGGCGGCGAAGAGGACGGCCATGGTGGCCAAGATGGTGCCGGAGAGGGACGTGGGAATCCCCATGCCCTCATTCATGAGTGCGCCGCCGCCTTGCACGAAGGCCTCCACGCCGCCGGCATTCCACTCGGAGTAGATTTCTTCCCACTGCTGCAGGGACTTAAAGCCCGCGGTGGTGGCGATGATGGTGCCCAGCGCGAGCAAGCCCTCGCCCACGGCGCCGAAGTACCCCACAAAGCGCACGTCAGTTTCCTTATCCACCTGCTTGGACGAGGTGCCGGAGGCCACGACACCGTGGAAGCCGGAGATAGCGCCGCAGGCGATGGTGACAAAGAGTAGCGGGAAGATGCCCGGGGTACCGTCCGGCACGTTGTCGCGCAGCGCCGGT
Organism: Corynebacterium sp. c3Ub_189; assembly: GCF_039907195.1. Taxonomy (NCBI): domain Bacteria; kingdom Bacillati; phylum Actinomycetota; class Actinomycetes; order Mycobacteriales; family Corynebacteriaceae; genus Corynebacterium; species Corynebacterium sp. c3Ub_189. The sequence goes on from NZ_JASBOF010000003.1 coordinate 69,681, forward strand.
GCGGCAAGCGAAGGGCGGGTAATAAGGAAGGAGCCGTACAAGATGGCCAGGCCCACAAAGAGCTGGAGGCCGTTGACGTAGTCGCGCGGCTGCAGCAACACCCATACCGGCAGCATCGAAGCGATGAAGGCGTAGATGAATAACAAGATGATCCACACGCCGTTGGCGGGAATGCCCAGGACCGTATCTGGTAGGACCACAGGCACGCGGTCACCGATGATCATCAACGCGTAGAGCGCGACAACGCCCACGATGGAGACCAGCGGCAGGTTCCAATTCAGGCGGTAGATGGCCTGGCCGATAAGCAACGCGACGACGATGGCGCCCCACGTGGGGATAACGGCCGTAGGCGTGGAGACCAGCAGGTTCGAAATGACCACGGCGAAGGCCGCATTCACCATCAACAGCAGCAGGAAGATGACGATGAGGAAGAGGTTGCGCCCGCGCTTGCCAATGTAGCGCCCGGACAAAGTGCCGATGGACTGGCCCTTGTGGCGCTGCGACGCCCACAGCGCACCCAAATCGTGTATGCCGGCAAAGAAGACGGTGCCGAGGGTGACCCAGAGAAACGCCGGAACCCAGCCCCAGATGACGGCTACGGCCGGACCAATGATGGGCGCGGCGCCCGCCACGGACGTGAAGTGGTGGCCCCACAGGACGTATTTATTGGTGGGCACAAAGTCCACGCCGTCTTCCATGGTGTGGGCCGGGGTGGAGTAGTTCGGGGATAGCCGGAAAATGCTCTTTCCTAGGACCTTGGAATAGAGCAGATAGCCGGCGCCCATCATCGCAATGCCGATGATGGCGAGGACAAGAGAGTTCATGGTGTGCGTCTCCTCATGGGCGGTCAGGTGGCGTGTCTCACACGTGCGGTTAGTATGCCATAACTCACATAGGTATTAGCCCGTGGGGGAGACCGGCGGGTGGATTTATATTTGGAAGGCGCAGGCGGCGCAGTACCTCATGCTGCCGGCAGGAAAACAACAGCGCGGCCCCAGTTCCAGTGGAGGAACGAGGGCCGCGCGGTGGGTGCTTAAACCAGGTGGTGCTTACTTCTTATCGACGCCGATGTTGCCGTCCTTCTTCCACACCACAACCACTGCAGGGCGAGGGGTGGACTTGCCGCCCTCTGGCCAGTGGGAGGTCTGCTTTTCGAAGGTGGCGTCATCGGTCTCGCCTGGGTGCTGGACGTTGACCATCACCCGCTCATCGGTGACGATGGGGCCGCAGGTCTCGGCGCCCGCCGGAACCGTCAGGAAGCACTTGAGCTCACCTCGGGTATCGCCCTCAGTGGTCACGGCGTAGAGGCCATCGTTGGACTCAAGGGCGTTGCCGTCGGTGGAGATCCACAGGTTGCCGTGGCTATCGAAGGCCAGGTTATCCGGGCAGGAAATTGGGGAGACCTTCTCCTTATCAAAGCCACCAAAGTAGGTATTTGCTTCCTTCGGGTCACCACAGACTAGGAAGAGGTTCCAGGTGAACTTCTCGCCAGCGTGGTCATCTTCAATCTCCATGACCAGGCCGTTCTTGTTCTCCTTGATAGGAGCCCACTCCATCGGCTCTTCCTTGTTCTTCTTGGCATTCTCGCCGGTAGCGCCGCGGTACTTATTGTTGGTCAGGGCCACGTAGACCTTCTCGGAGTCCGGGTGAACCTGCATATCCTCCGGGCGGTCCATCTTGGTGGCGCCCACCTTATCGGCAGCCTCACGGGTGTAGACGGCAACCTCTTCGGCAGACATGCCATCAACGTGAGACTCGAACTTGTTGTTCTCCGTATCGGAGGTCAGCAGCTTGATCCATTCGCCCTTGCCATCAAAGGCGCCATCCTCTGGCAGCACGCCGGAGCCGTCAATCTCGTCCTCTGGGGAGTTGCCCTCTACCTTGGCCACGTACAGGGTGCCGTGGTCCAGGATGGTGAGGTTGTGCTCGATGTCGCCTTCTTTGTACTTCTTGGTGGAGATGAACTTGTAGATGTACTCGAAGCGGGAGTCATCGCCGGAGTAGCACACGACGGTGCCGTCGGATGCGATGTGGATGTTGCCGGCCTCGTGCTTGAAGCGTCCCAGCGCGGTGTGCTTGATCGGGGTGGACTTCGGGTCCAGTGGGTTGATCTCTACGATCCAGCCAAAGCGGTTTGGCTCGTTCGGCTCCTTGGAGACGTCGAAGCGCTTATCAAAGCGCTCCCACTTGCGCTGGGATTCGCCATCTTCCATGCCGAAGCGCTCGAGGGATTCCTGCGCCTTCTTGTCATCCAGGTTGGCGTGAGCGAAGTACTGGTCAAAGTTCTCCTCGCCGGAGAGCATGGTGTTCCACGGGGTGATGCCGCCGGAGCAGTTATTCAGGGTGCCCTTGACCTTCTTGCCGGTCTTATCGGCGGAGGTCTTGACGTAGTCGGAGCCGGCAGCTGGGCCCACCAGGGTGAATTCGGTGGTGGCGGTGATGCGGCGGTTGAGCGGGCCGAACTCGCGCTTGAGTTCACCGGTATCGCCTACCTTGGACACCTCCACGATGGAGTGGCCGTGGCCAGCCCAGCCGATCTTGGCCTGCTCCTCGGTGGGGTTATCCGCATCGTAGTTGGGGAACATCTGCGGCTCGGTGGTGTACTCGTGGGAGCAGACGTAGATAAGGCGGTTGTCATCGTTCGGGTGCTCGATAAGGCCCGCAAAGTCATTGTTGAAGCCGAACTGCTTTTCTGCTGCCTCGGCGGTCTGGTTCTTGTCATCGAATTCCGGCGCGTCCTCAAACAGCGGGTCGCCCCAGGCAATGAGGACGGACTGCTCGTAGCCATCCGGGATGACCACTTCGTCCTTCTCGTTTGGCTGTACTGGGTCGAACTTCATGCCCTCTGCGGAGGTGAGCTCAACGTTCGCCTCAGAGGTTTTGCCGCCCTTGCCCTCGGAGGAAGAAGCCTCATTAGACGCATCATCCGGGTTGGAGCAGGCCGCCAAAGCAGCGCCGCCGCCAACGGTTACGACGGACAGGCTACCCGCACGCAGCGCGGTACGGCGGGAGAATTGGTCAGCAAAGTACGGGTTATTGGACTTGTTCTCGCACTCGCCAAAGCAAGCATTACCGCACTTGTAGGTGCAGGTCAGGCTGGAACGAGAGGAGGCAAAGAGACTAGAGAGAAGGTTGCGGCCTTTAAGCGCCATTATTACTGCTCCAAATGGGTTGAAAATATTGTTTAGACACGGGGACAGCCATATATATAAGGGGATCTCAGTAACTGTGCGTTGGCGCGGAGGTGACGGTTAAGTGAATTATGCGTAAATCTTTTCCGGGGTGAGGGTGGCGTGGGCTAAATCGCGTGCTGCGGTGGGGATCGACTACCCTAGGCTAACGTGAGCGAGCAGAAGAATAATGAAGTAAACGATGTCCCTGAGCAGCTGCGCATCCGCCGCGAGAAGCGCGATCGCCTGCTGGAATCCGGCGTAGAGGCCTACCCGGTCACCGTTGAGCGCACCATCTCTTTGAAGGATTTGCGCCACGATTTCCGCGTAGTGGCCGAGGGTGAAGAGCCGGGCACGGAAGAAGGCGTGACCTACCTGGCCCCAGGCGAGGAAACCGAGGTAACCCACGCCATTGCCGGCCGCCTTATCTTTATGCGCAATACCGGCAAGCTGTGCTTTGCCACCCTGCAGGATGGCGATGGCACCCAGGTGCAGGCCATGCTTTCCCTAGCGGAGGTGGGCAAGGAGCGCCTCGACGCGTGGAAGTCCGATGTTGACTTGGGCGATTTCATCTCCGTGCGCGGCCGCGTAATTTCCTCCCGCCGCGGCGAGCTGTCCATCATGGTCTCCGAGTGGACCATGGCCGCTAAGTCCCTGCGCCCGTTGCCGGTGTCCTTTGCCGATATGGCAGAAGATACCCGTGTGCGCCAGCGCTATAATGACCTCATTATCCGCGAAGAGGCCCGCAAGAACGCCATGATCCGCGTGAAGGTCATGCGCGCGCTGCGTAACTACCTGGAAAGCCAGGATTTCGTTGAAATCGAGACCCCGATGCTGCAGACCCTGCACGGTGGCGCGGCCGCTCGCCCGTTTATCACCCACTCCAATGCGCTGGATATTGACCTCTACCTGCGCATTGCGCCGGAGCTGTACTTGAAGCGTGCCGTCGTCGGTGGTATTGACCGCGTCTTCGAAATCAACCGTAACTTCCGCAATGAGGGCGTGGACCGCTCCCACTCGCCGGAGTTCGCCATGCTCGAGACCTACGCTGCATGGGGCGACTACGACGATTGCGCCCGCATGACGCGCGAGTCCATCCAGGCCGTAGCGCGCGACGTCTTTGGATCGACCACCGTCACCTTGGCAGATGGCACCGAGTTCGATTTCGGCGGCGAAGAGTGGCCCGAAATCGAGATGTACCCCTCCCTCAATGAGGCCCTACAGCGCAAGTTCCCAGGCCAGCCGGAGGTCACCATCGATACCGACGTCGAAACGCTCAAGGGCATTGCCGACGTCATCGGCCTTGACGTCCCCAAGGACGGCGGCTGGGGCCACGGCAAGTTGGTGGAGGAAATCTGGGAGGTCCTGTGTGAGGACCAGCTGGAAGGTCCCATCTTTGTCAAGAACTTCCCGGTTGAGACCTCCCCGCTGACCCGTCAGCACCGTTCCAAGCCGGGCGTGACCGAGAAGTGGGATCTCTACGTCCGCGGCTTCGAGCTGGCAACCGGCTACTCCGAGCTGGTGGACCCGGTTATCCAGCGCGAGCGTTTTGAGGATCAGGCCCGCCTGGCCGCCGGTGGCGATGACGAGGCCATGGTGCTGGACGAGGACTTCCTTGCTGCAATGGAGCAGGGCATGCCTCCTACGGCCGGCACCGGCATGGGCATGGACCGCCTGTTGATGGCCCTGACCGGCTTGGGGATCCGCGAAACTGTGCTTTTCCCGCTGGTTAAGCCGGAACAGAAGTAGCCGCCCAGCGGCCAATCGCTAGCCGTCAGCCCACGTGGCTGGCGGCTTTTGCCGTGCCTGGGCTAGTGCGAAAGTGGCCCTGCGGATTTATCGCCGCGCAGGCGCTTAATAATGTTTTCGGCCGAAATCAGACACATCGGCACGCCCACGCCCGGCACGGTGGTGGCTCCTGCGTAATAGAGTCCATCGACCTTGCGCGAGGCATTACGCCCGCGCAAAAACGCCGATTGCCGCAGCGTGTGCGCGGGCCCAATAGAACCGGCCGACCAAGCATGGTAGCGCTCGGCAAAATCGGCAGGGCCGAGCGTGCGCTTGACGACGACCCTGTCTACCAAATCCGGCACCCCAGCCGTGGCTGCAATGTGGTTAAGGGCGGCGTCGGCAATCGCGGCAACGCGCTCGGATTCCTCTGCGTGGTAGGCATTGCCGAACCCGGGCGCCTCCGCGGCCGGCACCGGCACCAGAATGAAGAGGTTTTCGTGGCCTGCGGGCGCTACGTTCGGGTCGGTGGCTGAGGTCTTGGACACGTAGATGGACTCCGAGGCCCCCAACGGCCGGGAAGGCTCCGGACCGGAATAGACGGCGCGGAAATCCGGATCCCAATCCTGGCTAAAAAGCAGCGTATGGTGTGCTAGTTCTGGCAGCTCGCCCTTCACCCCGGCCAAAACAAGCACGGTGCCCAGGCCCGGATTGCGCCGACCCCAATAGCGCTCTGGGTAGGTGCGCAGCTGTGGAGGCAATAACTGGGTCTCGGTATGGTGCACGTCCGCCGCCGAGACCACGATATCGGCGTGGATGGCGCCCTTATTCGTGCGCACGCCCGTGACCTGCCGGTTGGCAACCTTAATGGAGGTCACCTCCTCGCCCAAGCGGAAGGTGGCGCCAAACTTCCGTGCCTGCCGGTAGATGGCCTGGACCACGGCCGCGAAGCCACCCTGCGGGTAGCGCACGCCCTCCACCAGGTCGGTGTGGCTCATTAAGGAATACAGTGCCGGTGCGGCGGCCGGCTCGGAGGACAAAAAGACCGCCGGGTAACTTAAGATTTGGCGCAGGCGGGCATCAGAAAACGTTCGGCCCACGTACTGCTTTAGGTTTACCGTCAGCAGAGCCATGAGGCGCGAAATCCGGGTGCGGATATCGCGGTGCACCAGGTTCAGCGGCGCGGAGAAGGTGGTGTAAAGGAAGTGCTTAAGCGCCATCTCATAGGTATCGCTGGCCTGCGCCAAGTACGCGCGGACTTTCTCCCCCGCGCCGGGCTCGAGTGACTCGAAAAGCGCGGTGACTTCCTCGATGCCGGAGCGCACATCCACCGGCGCATCGCCATGAAAGACGCGGTAGGCGGGGGAGAGGTCGACCAAGTCCAGCTCCGCCTCGGTGGAGGTGCCGCACAGCGCAAAGAAGTGATCGAATGCCTCGGGCATGAGGTACCAGGACGGTCCGGTATCCCAGCGGAAGCCGGCCTCCGCAAAGCTGCCGGCGCGCCCTCCTACCTCATCCAGCGAGTCCACGACGGTGACCTCGTAGCCCTCGCGGCCGAGCAAAGCGGCGGTGGCGAGTCCGGCGATGCCGGCTCCAATGACGACGGCGTGCATGATGTTCTCCTTAGTTTTCGCCCGTAGCCGAGGTCTGGCTGCTGCAACCGCGACGGCGCACCGCGCGGGCCGCGAGCCAAGCCTTGGTGTGGTTCGGCACGGATACCCGTGTAGTGGCAAGCGCCGTAGCCGGAGTGGCGGCAAGGCGATTGGTGAGCTCAGTAAAGATATCCGCCGCCGCGCTCACCCCCACCCGTGCAGAGGCCGGCAGCAAGTTGATGGTGAGCGCAGCGGTGGCGAGCTCCCGGCGGATCTCTGCGATAAGCGCGGACTTGGTGGCCTCATCAATTCGTCCCGATGGGGCCTGCTGAAAATAGGTGCGACCTAAAGTTGAGCTGTCTTCGCCTAGGTCACGAAGGAAATTAATCTTCTGAAAGGCTGACCCTAGAGCGCGGGCACCGCGCTCCATCGCGGCGCGGTCGGCGGGGGAGACGTCCTCTTCGGCCAAGAAAATTTGCAGGCACAATAACCCAATGACTTCCGCTGAGCCGTAGATATAGTCTTGCAGTTCCGATGGGGAGTACTCGCGCTGGGTGAGATCCGCACGCATGGAGCTAAAGAAGGCAGCAAGGTACTCGCGGTGGAAGCCGCAGCGGCGAGCCGTGATGGCATAAGCGTGCACTATCGGGTCCGTGTGCAGTCGCTGTCGCGGTGCGGCCAAGATGGTCTGCTCGTAGGCATCCAGCGCGGCGGCGGGGTCAGTGTGGGCTTGGGTTGCGGTGCCGTCGACAAGCTCGTCTGCAATGCGCACCACCGCGTACAGGTGGCGGATATCGGCGCGCACCCGCCCGCGCAAAAGCCGCGTGGCCAGGGAGAAACTGGTGGAGTACTGCCCCATAACCTGCGCGGCCGCGCGGGAGGCCGCTTGGTCATAGCGAGTCAACATATCTGTCAACGTAGCACGTGCTGAGCGGAGGGCTTCTAGGGACGCTGGCTTCTTAGCACTCGAACTCTTGACTGTTCGAGTATCCAGGAGGCCGCTTCCGGGGAGATCCAGGAACAAACTTTGTGAAGTGCTGTTGATATGTTGTCCAATTCCTTCTCTTCCATGCCGCGGCAGTCCCTAATGATGGGTTCATGGTGGGCTGCCCTGTTTCGAAAGGTGTAAATGATTTGTACTTGAGCCTCGAAATCCTTTCGGGAAACCCGTGAGGAAAAGGTGGAGTGAAGGCATGGCCATATCGTCGTCTGATAAGTCGTGGTCAACAGGTATCGCCAGAAATCAAAATTTAATTCTGCGATTACCTTTCCTGTGTTCCGATTCTTATTGAAATTGGTGCGTCTCTGGGCTTTTGTTATTGCATTCTTGGATTGGGAAGTGAAAGGAATTTTTGGGGAGTCAAACCACTCGGGGCTGTACTTGGCCGAGAGTGCTGTGTCTATGTGGTTCCTCAGAAGTACCTCAGCGTGCTGAATATCTTCTAGGAATGCCTTCGAGACGCGGGTGTTCCATAGATAAAGAGCCGCCGGGTCAGGATGATCGAGAAACCTTTTCATTCTGGGAGCTGAAAACCATTCAATTAGCTGGCGTTGGGTAGCTGATTGAGGCGTCATGGCTCCCATGGTAGTGTCGCATTTGAAAGCCCCAGAGCGATCCCTGCAGGCCATCTGCACATCACTGGGGTTATTGTTTTAGCGGTTCGTGGCCCGTGGCTGCCCCTCGGCAAAGCCGGCGGCGGACTGCACGCCCACGGTGGCGCGTTCGCGGAAGGCGGCTAGGGAATCGGCACCGGCGTAGGTACACGAGGAACGCACGCCAGAGACAATCCGGTCCACCAGGTGCTCCACGCCGCCGTGCTCGGGGTCGAGGTAGATGCGAGAGGTAGAAATGCCCTCTTCGAACATCTCGCGGCGGGCGCGCTCAAAGGCCTCGGTATCGGAATTGCGGCCGCGCACCGCCCGGCGCGACGCCATACCGAAGGATTCTTTATAAAAGGCGCCGTCGGCATCCTTGTGCAGGTCACCTGGGGATTCAAAGGTGCCGGCGAACCAGGAGCCGATCATGACATTGGAGGCACCCGCGGCAAGTGCGAGGGCGACATCGCGCGGGTCGCGCACGCCGCCGTCGGCCCAAACATGGGCGCCAACCTCGCGGGCGGCTGCAGCACACTCTAGGACGGCCGAGAACTGCGGGCGGCCCACGCCAGTCTGCATGCGGGTGGTGCACATCGCGCCCGGACCCACACCGACCTTGATAATGTCCGCGCCGGCCGCGGCCAGCTCGCGCACACCCTCGCCCGTGACGATATTGCCGGCGGCAATGGGAAGTCCCAGATCCAGCGCCTTAACCTTGCTCAGCGCGGTGAGCATGCTTTCCTGATGTCCGTGTGCAGTATCGATGACGAGGACATCAGCACCGGCCTCCGCTAGGGCACGGGCGCGACCTTCCACGTCACCGTTGATGCCCACCGCAGCACCGATGTGTAAGCGGCCTTGCTTGTCGACGCCCGGCCTATACATCTTTGCCCTTACCGCACCCTTCCTCGTGAGGATTCCAGCCAAGGTGCCATCCGGGTTGACCACCGGGGCTAGCTTGCGGGAGGTCTTGCGCAGCTTGGTAAAGGCCTCCTGTGGGTCAATACCCACCGGCAGCGTGACCAAGTCGGTGGTCATCAATTGGCCAACGGCGGTGAAGTTATCCTGTCCGCGCAGGTCCTTCGGCGTGATGATGCCGATGGGCATGTCCCCCTCGACCACGATGGCGGCACCATGGGCGCGCTTGTGCAAAAGGTTGCTGGTATAGCCCACGGTGTGGTGCGGCTTGACGGTAATTGGGGTGTCATAGACCAAGTCCGCCGCCTTCACAGAGGCGATGGTTTCTGCGGCCGCGTCTAAGGAGAGGTCCTGTGGCAGGATGGTTAGCCCGCCGCGCCGGGCGATGGTCTCGGCCATGCGGCGCCCGGCCACGGCGGTCATATTGGCCACGATGAGCGGGATGGTATTTCCGGTGCCGTCCTCAGTGGTGAGGTCTACCGACTGGCGCGAGCCCACCTCGGAGTGGCTCGGGACCATAAATACGTCGGAGTAGGTCAATTCGTACGGCGGATGGGCATCGTTGAGAAAACGCACTGGGGTGTACCTCGCTTTAGGCTCGGGTGGCGCGGTCTCACCGCGCGGATGAAGACACTAAAATTATACTCCTCGACTTTCCCCGCACCCGCGGCCTCAGTATCCTGTCTGGGTGTCTCAGAAACCAGATCCCCACATTTCCGCAGAGGTAAAAATCAACCTCACCATCCTCGTCCTCGGCGCGATGGTGATGATCCTGAACGAGACCGCCCTGTCGGTGGCGCTGCCCACCATCATGGCGGACTTTGGCATCCCCGCGACCTCCGCCCAGTGGCTGCTTACCGGTTTCCTCCTCACCATGGGCGTGGTTATCCCAACCACCGGCTTTCTGATGGATAAGTTCACCACCCGGCAGATCTTCTTGGCCTCGTCGGGCGTTTTTCTTGCCGGTACGGTGTTGGCGGCGCTCGCCCCGGCCTTCGGCGTGCTGCTGGTGGGCCGCGTATTCCAGGCGGCCGGCACCGCCTTGATGATCCCCACCCTGATGACGGTGGCGATGACCCTCGTCCCGCCGCAGCGCCGCGGCAGTGTCATGGGCATTATCTCCGTGGTCATTTCCGTGGCCCCAGCACTCGGACCCACGGTAGGTGGCTTCGTGTTGGGCATGTCTAGCTGGCACGTCATCTTCTGGACCATGGTGCCGCTGCTTGGCCTCATCTGCGCCGCCGGCTATTTCCGACTGGTCAACGTGGGAGATAAGCGCGATACCCCGCTGGACTTCCCGTCTGTCGTCCTGTCCGTCATCGCCTTTGGCGGATTGGTCTACGCCGTATCGTCCCTGGAAAACATGCTGGAGGGCGATGGCCTCGTAGACATCGTCGTTCTCATCGTCGGCCTCGTGGCCCTGGCGCTTTTCACCCGCCGCCAGCTGCGCCTGGCCAAGGACAATCGCGCTCTTTTGGACATGCGCCCGTTTAAGGTTCCCAACTTCACCGTGGCGGTACTAGGCATGCTGCTCATGTTTGGGCTATTGCTCGGCGTGGTCAATATCCTGCCCATCTACCTGCAGACCTCCCTGGCGGTAAGCTCGCTGGTCACCGGGCTCGTCGTCATGCCTGGCGGCTTGCTCCAAGGCGGCATCTCGCCGATGGTCGGCCGCCTCTATGACATCCACGGGCCCCGCCCACTCATGATCCCCGGCGCCCTGCTCCTAGCCGCGGGCACGTGGCTGATGACCCTGCTCAACGAGGACAGTGCGGTATGGATGGTCATTGGCATGCATATCCTTTTTGCCCTGGGCATTGCGCTTATGATGACGCCGCTGATGACGACGTCCCTGGCCTCCCTGCCAGACGAGCTCTACTCGCACGGCTCCGCCATCCTCAATACCCTGCAGCAGCTGGCGGGCGCGGCTGGCACTGCCTTCCTGATGACCTTCCTGACCCGTGGCACCAAGTCCGGTGCGGCCCAAGGTATGAACGAGGCCGCCGCCACGGCTCACGGCGCGCACTGGGCCTTCCTTTTTGCCGGCGTGCTTTCGCTGGTGGTCGTTGTGCTGGCCCCGTTCCTCAAGCGCGTACCCTCCGGGGAATAGGCACGAGGACAAAATAAAGGCCCGCACCAGCGGGCCTTAAACTTTAGGGCGCGAGCTAAGAGGCGCACAGCGGCAGGTTCAGCCGCTCCTCTTCAGCCTTATCGCCCCACACCAGGAATGCGGACTGGGTGCCTTCCACGGCCATTACGTAGGTCGGAACATCCGCGGTGGTCTCAAAGCTTTGGATGGTGCATTGGTCATTGGAAAGCTCGACCGGTTCGGCGTCGGGAAGCATGGCATCGCGCTCCTCCACGCTGGGGTAGTAGGTCACGATGTAGTTGAACCCATCGCCCACGCAGGAAATCTTGGCCTCCTGGCCAGGCTCCGGCTCGCGCGAGGAGCACTTAGCCCCATCGAAGCCGTCCTGGCCGCTGCGGGAGCCCACCAAGTCCGGATACGCATCCGCGAGGTTCTGCTCCTTATCATTCCAGCTGGGGTAGGACAGGAAGAACCACAGCGCGGCCGCAGCAGCAATCGCGGCCACCGCCAGCACCGTGATGAGCGCAATGAGCCCGCCCTTGCCCTTCTTTTTCGGGGCGGGTGCCAGCGGTTGCTGCGGCTGCGCCATGGGCTGGCCCATCGGTTGCGGCTGTTGCGGCGGGGCAAACTGCTGCTGCGGGCGCGGCTCAGGCTCCTGCACGCGCGGAATCTGCGCGGTATCGAAATCGCGCTGCGGGCGCAGGTGCTCCACCACATCCTTGGCGCTCTCTGCCGTGCCAGTGGGCTTATACTCCGGGCACTTGCGGGCCACAAGCTCTTCAAACGCCGCTACCGCATCGCCGTGCTCTTCGCCGGACGGACCGGCCGCAGCCAGCACCGAAACCTGGCGTTGCTTATCGACGCCCACCCGGGCCTCTCTTAGCCCATGCACCGCAAAGTCTGCCCGGCCGCGGGAAATTAGGAAGTCCACCGCACCCGCCAGCGGACCAAAGACGTCGGCGGCCTCTTCGCGGCTGAGATTATTGGGCAGCTCAGAAAGCTGGGTTCCGGAAGTCCCTTCGCGCACGATGAATTCCTGCCCGTCCGCGGTGGTGCCCGTGCCCACCAGCGGCGCGATGGCTGGGTGGCGCAACCCATGCAGTGCCGTGGACTTGTCCACCACTCCGGTAATTTCCGGCGCGAAGATTTCCACGCTCAGCTGCTGGTGCGTGCTTCCATCTTCGACCACAAAGAGGGTAGACGATGGCGCCTCATCCAACACGGCCAATTCGTGCAGGTTGTGCTGGGTGGCAAAGAACTCAGGAAGCTGGGGCACGGTCGCGACGTCCTTAAATAGTGGGGAGGGGCAGGGAACAAAAACGATTCTAGATTACATGCCCATGCCCCTGTTCGCTACCGGCGTACACCCGTGTGAGCTGCGAATATGGTGGATTCTGGCGGTATTGCGGGCATCTGGGAACAAAACCGGAAATTATCGGCGGACTGCCGCGTTAGAGTGGGTATCACATTAGAAGCGAAAGTATAGGGGAATCATGTTCGAGAGGTTTACCGATCGTGCTCGCCGCGTCATCGTTTTGGCGCAGGAAGAGGCACGCATGCTTAACCACAATTACATCGGCACCGAGCACATCCTGCTCGGCCTTATCCATGAGGGCGAAGGCGTGGCCGCCAAGGCGCTGGAATCCATGGGTATCTCCCTGGAGGATGTCCGCCGCGAGGTCGAGGAAATCATTGGCCAGGGTAGCCAGCCACACACCGGCCACATCCCCTTTACCCCACGCGCCAAGAAGGTCTTGGAGCTTTCCCTGCGCGAAGGCCTGCAGATGGGACACAAGTACATCGGTACTGAGTTCTTGCTATTGGGTCTCATTCGCGAGGGCGACGGCGTTGCCGCCCAGGTGCTGACCAAGCTCGGCGCCGACCTGCCGCGCGTGCGCCAGCAGGTTATCCAGCTGCTGTCCGGTTATGAGGGCGGCCAGCAGGAGGGCGGTTCCTCCAACGGCCAGGGCTCCGGTCCGGTCGGCGCAGGCGCAGGTGCCGGCGCGGGCGGCCGTGGTGGCTCCGGCGGTTCCGGCGAGCGTTCCAATTCCCTGGTGCTCGACCAGTTCGGCCGCAACCTCACCCAGGCCGCGAAGGACGGTAAGCTCGATCCGGTCGTTGGCCGTGAGTCCGAGGTAGAGCGCATCATGCAGGTGCTGTCTCGCCGTACGAAGAATAACCCGGTCCTTATCGGTGAGCCGGGTGTTGGTAAGACCGCCGTCGTTGAGGGCCTGGCGCTCGACATCGTCAACGGCAAGGTTCCGGAGACCCTCAAGGATAAGCAGCTTTACTCGCTCGACTTGGGCTCCCTGGTTGCCGGCTCCCGTTACCGCGGTGACTTTGAGGAACGCCTGAAGAAGGTGCTCAAGGAGATTAACCAGCGCGGCGACATCATCTTGTTCATCGATGAGATCCACACCCTGGTTGGTGCTGGTGCTGCTGAAGGCGCCATCGATGCTGCCTCGCTGCTCAAGCCGAAGCTGGCTCGTGGCGAGCTGCAGACCATCGGTGCTACGACCCTTGAGGAATACCGCAAGCACATCGAAAAGGATGCCGCGCTGGAGCGCCGCTTCCAGCCGGTCAAGGTGGATGAGCCTTCCCTGGATGACACCTTCTTGATCCTGAAGGGCCTGCGCGATAAGTACGAGGCGCACCACCGCGTGTCCTACACCGATGAGGCGTTGCATGCTGCAGCTTCCCTCTCAGATCGCTACATCAATGATCGTTTCTTGCCGGATAAGGCCGTTGACCTCCTCGATGAGGCTGGCGCCCGCATGCGTATCAAGCGCATGACCGCGCCGAAGGGCCTGCGCGAGGTCGATGACCGTATCGCTGAGGTACGCAAGGAAAAGGAAGCGGCCATCGATGCCCAGGACTTTGAGAAGGCAGCCGGCCTGCGCGATAAGGAGCGCAAGCTGGGCGAGGAGCGCGCGGAGAAGGAAAAGCAGTGGCGCTCCGGTGACCTGGAGGAAATCGCCGAGGTGGGCGAGGACCAGATCGCCGAGGTTCTGGCGCACTGGACCGGCATCCCTGTACTGAAGCTGACGGAGAAGGAATCCAACCGCCTGCTCAACATGGAAGAGGAGCTGCACAAGCGCATCATTGGCCAGGACGAGGCGGTCAAGTCCGTCTCCCGCGCCATCCGCCGCACCCGTGCAGGCCTCAAGGATCCGCGCCGTCCGTCCGGTTCCTTCATCTTCGCCGGCCCGTCCGGTGTGGGTAAGACCGAGCTGTCGAAGTCCCTGGCTAACTTCCTCTTCGGTTCGGATGATGACCTCATCCAGATCGACATGGGTGAGTTCCACGATCGCTTCACCGCCTCCCGTCTCTTCGGTGCACCTCCGGGATATGTCGGCTACGAAGAGGGTGGCCAGCTGACCGAGAAGGTTCGCCGTAAGCCGTTCTCCGTTGTGCTTTTCGATGAGATCGAGAAGGCCCACAAGGAGATTTACAACACCCTCCTGCAGGTGCTGGAAGATGGCCGCCTTACTGACGGCCAGGGTCGCGTCGTCGACTTCAAGAACACCGTTCTCATCTTCACCTCGAACCTGGGCACCCAGGACATCTCGAAGCCGGTGGGCTTGGGCTTTACCGGCTCCTCCGAGAACGATGCGGATGCTCAGTACGACCGGATGAAGCAGAAGGTCAACGACGAGCTGAAGAAACACTTCCGCCCAGAGTTCTTGAACCGTATCGATGACATCGTCGTCTTCCACCAGCTCACCCAGGAGCAGATTGTGGAGATGGTCGAGCTGCTCATTGGCCGCGTGGCCAAGCAGCTGGATGAGCGCGATATGGGCATTGAGCTCACGCAGAAGGCCAAGGACCTGCTGGCTAAGCGCGGCTTCGACCCAGTATTGGGTGCTCGTCCGCTGCGCCGCACCATTCAGCGCGAGATCGAGGATCAGCTCTCTGAGAAGATCCTCTTCGGCGAAATCGGCGCCGGCGAAATCATCACCGTCGACGTCGAGGGCTGGGACGGCGAGTCCAAGGACAACACGGGTGCGAAGTTCACCTTCAGCCCGCGCCCGAAGCCTCTGCCGGAGGATACCGAGGAGCCGCAGCTTGACGACGCCGAGGTGCGCGAGAATGACGCCGACTCCACCGATGCCGGCGAGCCCGACACCATCACTCCGGACGTTCCGGGCGATGGCGGCTCCACCGCCGCCGGAACCGACCTAGAGTCCGGCTCTGGTTCCGACTCCGATGACGACGGCCACAACCCGCCGCCAGCAGGCGCCGGCCAGCCGATGTAATTCGGTCCAACGATTAAAGCCACCCAACACTTCGCTTTCTGCGAGATTGGGTGGCTTTTTGTGTGCAGTTCCGAGGGGTCGGATGCCATTTAGCCAGCACAATTAGATGGTGCCGGTTTTCCGTTGAAACGGTCAAAGAGGTATTTCAAACCCACCGGGATATTGACGTAGAGCGGCAGCGCGTGGTCGGCGCCAGCGCCCGGGATAGTCGCGGTGCCGGGTGCGGCCATGAATTCTACGGTTCCGCCCATCTGGCAATAGGCTCCTGCGACGGCGCGGACCTGCTCGTGCGGGATGAGGTCATCGTGCGGCGAGCTGGCGATCATTGCCGGGCCCTTGAGCGGGTGCTTGCCCTGATTCTGCCGTAGCAAGGTTTCCTTGATGATGGGCTTGCGTTCTACGAGCTCGGATAGTGATTCCCCGGTGCGGGAGAGTTGGCGGGTGTTGGTAAAGCCCCACATGAGGATGGAGTCACCCGCGCAGCTGGTGGCCGCGGAGTGCAGAAAGTCGATGCCGCGGGGATTTAATTCTTCAAGGACCGCTTCGCGGAATTTGGGGTCACGCTCAGCAAAGCCGTTGATGGCGTAGCCCAGCACGTGGACGATGGAAGAGCCGTCGATGGCCTTCATGACCTTGGGCAGGTCAGCCGGCGGGGCGCCGGAGTAGGTTCCGGCCACGTTCAATTCGGGTGCATAGGAGTCGGCGAATTCCGCAGCGGCCAGCGAAGCGCCGCCGCCCTGCGAGTAGCCCGCAAACCCAATAGGGGAGTCCTGCGGAGCGCGCGCCAGTTCCAAACCGGAGCGGGCGGCATCAAGCATGGCGTGTGCTTCTTCAATGTGATTGACGTAGGTGTGGTGCCCTGGCATACCGAGTCCGATAAGGTCCGCGACGATGACGCGAGCGCCATGCTGGAGTGCGCCCATATAGAAGCCGTATTCGTAGTTCGCATTGATGGTAGGGGAGCCGACCTTGCTTAGTCCCACTGAGCCCAGTCCCATGCCGGCGCGCGATGGTGCACACTGGTCTCCTGCTCCCCGAGTGCCGGGCGCAAAGATGATGGTAGGCCGCTCGCCCTTGCCGCGCCACGGCGCATTCGGCTCGTACAAGGTGGCTGAGGCCTGAACTGGCTGACCGCCATCCGTGGTGGTGTCGTAGGTGAACGCCTGGCCGCGGCCGACGCCATCGAGTACGTGCGGCGAAGGCCGAGTTGAGGTTACCGCCGCATTTGCGGCCGGCGGCAGCAGGAGGGAGCCGAGGATTAGTGAACAAACTGTGAGGAGTCTCATACAAATCTTTTCCATGCCCACAACCTACTGCGCAGTAGGAACGGTGGAAGTGAAATTGCTAAAATAAATGCTCATGGGACTTCAGTATCGTTCAAGGAAAAAGACCGGCAAGAATAGCTGGATCAACGTCTCCGGATCCGGCGCGTCGATGTCTACCAAGGTAGGGCCGGTCACCTTCAATTCCCGCGGCGGCATGTGGGTAAACCTGCCGGGTGGGTTCAATTTCCGCGGCCGCTGGCGTTAACCAGATCACACGCCCCGGATCGCGACCTGCGATTATAGCCGGCCATTATTAACGCCCTAAATAGGGAGGTGGAACAGGCCGGCGTCGTTTTGCTCGGCGAGGCCGTCGGCAAGCAGCGAAGCCAACGCCCGGGAGCGCTGTGCCGCATCGGGCCAGACCACATCAATCTCGGACTGCGGCACCGGCCGCTCCGCCGCACGCAGCACGTCCAAAATCTTGCCGCGCACCTGTCGGTCCGTGCCGACGAATTTTTGCACGCGCTTTTTCGCCCGCGCCTGCTCCTCTGCACTGGGCTGCGGCCGACCAGCGAGCTGCCATGCACAGCTCGCGCGCAGCGGGCACTGCTCGCAGGAAGGATTCTTCGCTGTGCACACCAGCGCGCCCAATTCCATGAGCGCGGCCGAAAAACGCGGCCCATTCTCGGCCGGCAACAGCTCCGCCACGGCCGCTAACTCCCGCTTCGACGGCTGCGGCGCCAAGAACCTGCCCTCCTCCGCGCGCGCATACACCCGGCGCACATTGGTATCGACCACCGGCACGTTGACCCCATAGTGGAAGCAGGCCACGGCGCGCGCGGTGTAGTCACCGATGCCCGGCAAGCGCAGCAGCTTATCGACGTCCGCCGGTACCTCGCCCTCGCCAATGGCCGCCGCGCACTCCCACAGGCGCAGCGCGCGCCGCGGATAGCCCAGCTTGCCCCAGGCGCGCAGCACCTCCGCCCGGGTGGCCTGGGCAAAGTCCGCCGGGGTGGGCCAGCGCCGCATCCATTCCTCCCACACCGGAGCCACGCGCGCGACCGGCGTCTGCTGGCTCATGACCTCGCTGAGCAGCACGCCCCACGCGCTCGTGCCAGGCCGGCGCCACGGCAGGTCGCGTTCATTGGCATCGAACCAGGAAAGAAGAGCTTGCGAATCCATCGTGGGAGATAGTCTAGGGCATTAGAATGTGGCCTATGCCTTTACGTAATGTTGCCCACGAACCGCAGGCCGTATGGGAGGCCCTTAAGGCGGGAAATCAGCGCGTGCTGGACGGCGAGACCGTCGACGTGCGCGAGATTTATAACCGCGAGGGCCTAACTCACGGCCAGGATCCCCGCGTGGTGGTCATTTCCTGTTCCGATTCCCGCGCCCCTATTGAGCACGTTTTCAACATCGGCTTCGGCGATGCCTTTGTCATCCGCACCGCGGGCCACATTCTTGACGACGCCGTCCTGGCCTCCCTCGACTACGCCCTCGCCGCCCTCAAGCCCAACCTGCTGGTGGTCCTCGGCCATCAATCTTGTGGCGCGGTCGGCGCGGCTACCGGTTTCGTGGCCGGCGGCGAACTGCCCACCGGCCTGCAGCGACCCATTATCGAGAAGGTCGCCGCCTCCGCGCTGGTGGCGGGACCGAATGCCACGACTGACGACGTCGAGCGGGAACACACCCGCCAGACCGTCGCCCAGCTGGTGGCCAGCGTGCCCAACGTGCGTCGCCTATTAGACGAGCGCGTTTTGGGCGTTATCGGCGCGCGCTACCTGCTGGAAGACTCCAGCGTGGAAACCCTGCAGACCTTCGGGGTGGAATAACCCAACCTGACACGCGGCGCGGGCTTAGCGCACCGGCCCGCACCCACCGCTTAAAATTGACAGCGTGACGCAGAAAAAGCCCCTACCTGAAGAGATCTACAAGCGCCGCCGCGTGGCGGCGCTCATCATCGTGCTCGTGCTGGCCGTGGTGCTGATCTGGGCGGCCGTGGCCGCCTTCGGGGGGAGCAGCGATGAGCCGGCCGATACCGCCGCCCCTGCGCCCACGCCGGAGCAGACCTCGTCTTCTGCCGCCCCGGAGACCTCTGAAGCTGCCTCGGAGACGGCTGCGGAGGCTTCGGCCGAGGGGGCGTCGGAAAGCAAGGCGGCCGAAAGCGAGCCGTCGAGCGCGGCGCCTGCAAGCTCCGAAGCAGCAAAGAAGACCTGCGACCTCGCGGACCTCGATGTCCGCACCTCCATGCTGAACTACTCCGTTCCGGAAGGCGAGCTGCCGAAGTTCTTCATGACGGTCACCAATCCCACGGCCGCGGACTGCAAGATCGACCTGGACAAGAACCTGCTGCGCTTCGAGGTCTACAAGATGGCCGATAACCAGCGCGTGTGGTCCGATACGGATTGCTACGCCTCCGTGCAGACCGGCTCGCAAACCTTCCCGGCCGGCAAGGACGTGAAATTCGAGGCCGAATGGTCCCGCCAGGCCTCCAAGCCGGGCGAGTGCACCGATCGCCCCGCGGCCGAACCTGGGGCCTACTTCGCCCACACCGTCATCGGCGATAACTCCTCCCCGCCGCAGGACTTCACGCTGCGCTAGGCGCTATCCCGACACTGCGGCGATGGCCTGCCCCAGCGTCCCGGCCTGGTGCACGCGCATGCCCTCTACCGGCTCGATATCTCCGCGCGGGACAATCGCGTGCTTGTAGCCCAGCCGTGCGGCCTCCATCAAGCGCCGCTCCACATTGGGCACCGGCCGCAACTCGCCGGCCAGGCCCACCTCGCCGATGACCACCGTCTTGGCCGGCAGCGGCTGCTCGTGCAGCGAGGACCACGTTGCCAGCGCCACCGCTAAATCCGTGGCGGTTTCTGTAATCCGCATGCCACCCACCGTGGCGACATAAGCATCCTTATCGTTGGTGCGTTGGCCGGCGCGCGCCTGTAGAACCGCAAGCACCATCGGCACGCGGTTGGAATCTAGCCCGGTCACTACGCGCCGCGGGTTCTTCGCTACTGGGTCCACCGTCAGCGCCTGCACCTCCGCGAGGATCGGCCGCACGCCGTCCATCGCGACCGTCACGGCCGAGCCATCCGGCGTCGTGCCGCGGTGCGAGAGAAACAGCCCGGAAGGGTCTGCGACTTCCCGAATGCCGTCGGCCGTCTGCTCAAAACACCCCACCTCATCGGTGGCGCCAAAGCGATTCTTGATGCCGCGCAGCATACGCAGGCTGGATTGGCGGTCGCCCTCGAAGTTTAAGACGACGTCGACAAGATGCTCCAACACGCGCGGGCCGGCCACGTTGCCGTCTTTGGTCACGTGGCCCACCAGGAGCACCGGAATGCCGGTGGACTTCGCCAGTGAGGTCAGCGCGGCCGTCACCGCGCGCGATTGTGCCACGCCGCCCGATACGCCCTCCACGCCCACGGCGTGCATTGTCTGCACCGAATCGACGATGATAAGGCTCGGCTTGAGCTTATCCACGTGCCCAAAGACCGCGTCCAGGTTGGACTCGGCCGCCAAGTACAGCGATTCCTGCAGCGCCCCGGTGCGTTCGGCGCGGGAGCGGACCTGGCCGGCGGATTCCTCGGCCGTCGCATAGAGCACGGTGCGGCCGAGCTGGGCCCACCGCGAGGCTACTTCCAGCAGCAGCGTGGATTTGCCCACGCCGGGCTCGCCGGCCATGAGCACCACTGAGCCGGGCACAATGCCGGTTCCTAGCACGCGGTCGAGCTCGCCGATGCCGGTGCGCACCGTCTTAGTCGCCTGCGCCCCAATCTTGGTTATCGGCTGCGCCGGGCTCGACGGCGCTACGCCCTTGCTTGCCGACGCCCCCGCAGCCCCCGGCCCTGCCACCACCGGCGCCCGTTCCTCCAACGTGCCCCAGGACCCGCAGTCTGGGCAGCGCCCGAGCCACTTCGGCGAGACATAGCCGCATTCGGAACAGGTATGGATGGGGCGAGATTTCTTGGCCATGGCCTCTAGCCTAAAACACGCAACCGCCCCCGGCCCGAAACGGGCTGGAGGCGGGGCTTTTGGGGCGGCGCGGCTTAGTTCTTTGGAGCCTCGGAGGAGTAGCCCTCGGGGGACTCGACGTCGCGGTCGAACTCGCCGGATTGCATCTGGGTGGCGGCAATGGTGGCGTCCACGTCGATGGAACCATTGGAGAATTCGAAGGTAACCGGGCGGCTGCCGGCGTAGCCGAAGTCATCGTTCTTCAGGGAGGTGGCGATGTACTGGACAGTCTCGGAATCCTGCTGGGTGGTCGCGTCCAGGTTCTTCTGGGAATCCGCGATGATGGACTGGTCGCGGTGCAGTGGCTGAGCCTTGTCCATCTCGACGCGCTGGCCGTCGACCTTGACGGACTCCAGGGAGATGACATCGGTGTCGTAGCCCTGGTTTACGGCGGTGAACTTCAGGGCAGCGGAGCCGTCCGGTTCTACCAGGATGGTGACATCGCGAACCGCAACCTTGTTGTCTTCCGTGCTTGCAGAAGCGCCATCGACCGCAGCCACCTTTTCGGCGGTCTGGGCGACCTGGCCCGCCGAGCAAGAAGCCAGCGCCAGAGCGGAGACGGCGGTTACGGAAATAATGGCACCGCGGCGGGCGGCGGACTTCAGGGACTGCACGTTGAGCATCCTCCATCAATTGCGATCACAGGGCTTGTCAACGCTTTAGCCTAGTCCCTTTGGCAATAAAGTACACAGTTAGTCCCAAACCGGGCGGGTAGACCGTGGGGGTATACGGGGGTATCCGCAGGCGGGGCGGCCGTGCGTGATAAAATAGCGGCCTTAGTCAACCGGGATAAATCGGGAACACAAGGAGTGGCAATGGAGTATAAGGTCGGCGAGGTCGTCGTCTACCCGCACCACGGTGCGGCCGTCATCGAGGATATCGAGACCCGCGAGATGGGCGGCGAGACGCTGGAATACCTGGTGCTGCACATCAACCAGTCCGACCTAGTCGTCCGCGTGCCCATCAAGAACGCCGATAACGTCGGCGTGCGCGACGTTGTGGGCAAGGAAGGCCTGGAAAAGGTCTTTTCCGTGCTGCGTGACGAGGACGTTGAAGAGGCCGGCAACTGGTCCCGCCGTTATAAGGCCAACCAGGAGCGCCTCGCTTCCGGCGATATCAATAAGGTCGCCGAGGTCGTTCGCGACCTGTGGCGTCGCGACCAGGACCGTGGCCTTTCGGCCGGCGAGAAGCGCATGCTGGGCAAGGCCCGCACCATCCTGGTGGGCGAGCTCGCGCTGGCCAAGCCGGTTGATGAGAAGAAGGCCGACACCATGATGGAAGAGATCGATGCCACCATCGAGCGCCACCGCGCGGCCGGATTGGTAGACGATAAGTCCATCACCACCGATATCGACAACGACATCGATCTCGATGACCTCTCCTTCGACGACGAAGACTAAACCGCGCGTCATCGCGCTCATCGCGGCCGCCGGCCGGGGCACCCGCCTCGGTGCTGAGGTGCCGAAGGCTTATGTCGAGCTGCGCGGGCGCACCCTCCTGGAGCGCTCCGTGCGCGCGCTGCTGGCCTCCGGCGTGGTCGATGAGGTCATTGTGCTGGTCAGCCCAGACATGGAGCCTGAGGCCGCCCGCATCATCGGCCGCATCGGCATCGCAGGCGCTCAAGACACCACCAACGCCGCGCCCATCCGCCTCGTGCATGGCGGCAGCGAGCGTGCCGATTCCGTGTGGGCCGGCCTGCAAGCAATTCCCGACGATGACGCCGTGGTGCTCATCCACGATGCGGCCCGGGCGCTGACTCCGGCGGCGATGGTGCGGGGCGTCGCCAAGCGTGTGCTCGAAGGCGCCCCCGCGGCCGTGCCGGTTGTTCCCGTGGCCGATACCATCAAGGAGGTCGCGGCCGACGCCGTGGTGAGCACTCCCGATCGCTCCCGCCTGCGCGCCGTGCAAACCCCGCAGGCATTTCGCCTTTCTGCGCTGCGCCAAGCCAACCTCGATTATTGGGCTGAGCAGCCCGAATTCACCGCCACGGATGACGCCAGCCTCATGGAATGGCACGGCGAGCGCGTGGCAACCGTGCCGGGCGATACCCTGGCGTTCAAAATCACCACGCCTATCGATCTCACCCTGGCCCACGCCCTGACCGAGGAGACCCATGACTAACCCGATTATCCCGCGCGTTGGCATCGCCACCGATGCTCACCAGATCGAGGCCGGCAAGGACTGCTGGATCGCCGGCCTGCTCTTCGAGGGCGATGCTGGCTGCGAGGGCCATTCCGACGGGGACGTGGTAGCGCACGCGCTTGTCGACGCCCTCTTATCCGCCTCCCACCTCGGCGACCTCGGCTCCTTCGTGGGCGTCGGCCGGCCCGAATACGACGGCGTATCCGGAGCGAAACTGCTGCGCGAATGCCGCGAACTCCTCGAATCCGAAGGCTTTATCATCGGCAACGCCGCGGCCCAGCTCATCGGCCAGACCCCCAAGATGGGCCCGCGCCGCGAAGAGGCCGAAGCGGTACTGAGCGAAATCCTTGGTGCCCCCGTGTCCGTCTCTGCCACCACGACGGACCACTTAGGCTTCACCGGCCGGAAGGAGGGCCGCGCAGCGGTTGCCACGGCCGTCGTCTGGCGCGCCTAGCCCACCACACTAACCCCGCGCACGCGTCAATTAGACTGGGTGGCGTGAGTACTTTGCGCATTTATGACACAGCCACCCGCAGCCAACGCGATTTCGAGCCGATTCGCCCCGGCCACGCCTCGATTTATCTGTGCGGCGCCACCCCGCAGGCGCAGCCGCACATTGGGCATCTGCGCTCCGGCGTCGCCTTCGACATCCTGCGCCGCTGGCTGCTCGCCCAAGGCTATGACGTAGCCCTGGTGCGCAACGTCACCGATATCGATGACAAGATCCTCACCAAGGCGGCCGAGAATAATCGCCCCTGGTGGGAGTGGGTGTCGACGTATGAGCGCGAGTTCACTAAGGCCTATAACACCCTGGGCGTCATCCCGCCTTCGGTAGAGCCGCGCGCGACCGGCTTTGTCACCCAGATGGTCGACTATATGCAGCGGCTTATCGACGCCGGCTTTGCCTACCCCGCCGACGGCTCCGTCTACTTCGACGTCGCCGCCTGGACCAAGGCCGAAGGCTCCGATTATGGTTCGCTGTCCGGCAACAAGGTAGAGGAAATGGAGCAGGGCGAAGGCGAGGATTCCGCCAAGCGCGGCGCACAGGACTTTGCCCTGTGGAAGGCCGCGAAGCCGGGCGAGCCCAGCTGGCCTACCCCGTGGGGCGACGGCCGCCCTGGCTGGCACCTGGAGTGCTCGGCCATGTCCACCTATTACCTGGGCTCTAATTTCGATATCCACTGCGGCGGCCTGGACCTGCAGTTCCCGCACCACGAGAACGAAATCGCGCAGTCGCACGCGGCCGGCGATAAGTTCGCTAATTACTGGATGCACAACCACTGGGTGACGATGTCGGGTGAGAAGATGTCGAAGTCGTTGGGCAACGTGCTGTCTATCCCGAATATGCTGGAGCTGGTGCGCCCGGTGGAGCTGCGCTACTACCTGGGCTCGGCACACTACCGCTCCGTGCTGGAGTATTCCGAAGCCGCGCTGACCGAGGCCGCCGCCGGCTACCGCCGCATCGAGGACTTCCTCGGCCACTTCGACGATCTGGAGCTTGGCGAGTGGACGCAGGGCTTTGAAGACGCGATGAATGATGACATCGCGGTGCCCAAGGCTCTGGCGGAAATCCACACCACCGTTCGCGCTGGTAATAAGGCGCTCGCGGCCGGCGATGAGGCCGAGGCGCGCAGGCTGGCTGGCCAGGTCCGCGCGATGGCGCACGTACTTGGCTTTGATCCGCTGGAGTGGGAAGATGGAGCGCAAGCTAGCGGGGCGGATGCCGCGCTGGATGCGCTGGTACAAGCTGAGCTGGAGCGGCGCACCCAGGCGCGCGCGGACAAGGACTTCGCTACTGCCGACGCCGTCCGTGACCGCCTTGCGGCCGCCGGCATCACCATCACCGATACCCCAGACGGCCCGACCTGGTCGCTGGCGCAGCGTTAAGCACTCCGAAAGGACATAAATTATGGCACGTACCCACGGCCGCGGTGGCGCGGGAATCCGCAAGACCAATAAAAAGGGCGCAACCAAGGGCTCCGGCGGCCAGCGCCGCAAGGGCCTAGCCGGCAAGGGCCCGACGCCCAAGGCAGAGGACCGCATCTACCACGCCAAGCACAAGGCCAAGCTGGAACGCGAGCGCCGCAACTCCGGCCGCCACCAGAAGGAGACCGCCGAGATGGTCGTGGGCCGCAACCCGGTCATCGAGTGCCTGCACGCCAAGGTGCCGGCCACCACGCTCTACATTGTGGCCGGTACCCGCAATGACAAGCGCCTGTCCGAGGCCGTGGCCATGTGCAATACCCGCAATATCCCCATCATCGAGGTGCAGCGTCACGAGATGGACCGCATGACCGGTAACGGCATGCACCAGGGCATCGGGCTGCAGATCCCGCCGTATAAGTACGCCGACGTCGACGAGCTCATCGCCCGTGCGGCCGAGAACGCACGCCCAGGTATGTTCGTCATCCTGGATAACATCACCGACCCGCGCAACCTCGGCGCGGTCATCCGCTCCGTGGCGGCCTTCGGCGGCGACGGCGTCATCATCCCTGAGCGCCGTTCTGCGTCCGTAACCGCCGTGGCGTGGCGTACCTCGGCCGGCACGGCGGCGCGCCTGCCGGTCGCCCGCGCGACGAATATCACCCGCACCGTGCAGCAATTCCAAAAGAGCGGTTACCAGGTCGTCGGCCTGGACGCCGGCGGCGAACACACGCTGGATACCTATAACGGCGCGACGGATCCCGTGGTCATCGTCATCGGCTCCGAGGGCAAGGGTATCTCCCGCCTCGTACGCGAGAACTGCGACGTCATCATGTCCATCCCGATGACGGACTGGGTCGAGTCCCTCAATGCTTCCGTCGCGGCCGGTTCCGTGCTTTCCGAATTCGCACGCCAACGCCGCGCGGCCCAGTAACCCCCAGCGAGGTTTCTAGCCGCTTTCCGCCCAGGGTGGCAGCCACTTAATGGTTCCATTCACCCTGGCCAGGCGGCCGCGCAGCGGCGGGGCGTTGGGGTCATCGTCGTTGACGCCGTTGTGATACGGGCAGGCGATGGTGAGATTTTCGGGGTTCGTTTCACCGCCGTGGCGCCACGCGGTGAGGTGGTGGACTTGGCATTCATCGGCGGGGTAATTGCACTGCGGCCACGGGCAGGTGGGGTTTTCCGCAGCGGCCATGGTCCGCTGCTTGGGGGAGGCGAGCCGCTCGGTGCGGTAGAGATTTACCGGGCCTTTAACGGGGTGGATCAGAGTCACATAGCCGTGCGCGGTAAATGCGCGGCGCACTAGGTCCGCGCCGGTCATCCGGGCACCATTGGTGAGCTGCAGGGTGATGTCATCGCCCGCGGTGTCGACGACGCGGTCGAGTTCGTCCAAGCGCAGCACCACAGTGGTGGTCACGGTCGCGGGGGAGGCCGCGGCGGAGCCTTGAAAAATCTTGCGCACCGAATCGAGTGGGGCGTCCTTATCGAGCGCGGCGTGCATATCCGCGATGTCCGCAGACTTGCCGGTAATGGTCATGGTCCACGGCCCATCGGCGCGGCGGTAGAGCTTGACACCGGGCTTGCGCTGCGGCGGGCCTTTAATCTCGCGCACGCGCTTGCGCCCCTGCTTATCGACGTCCGACGCATCCCCCTTCATCCCACACAGCTCCCGCCGCAGCGCCCAGGCCTGGCGCTTATTCTTCAGCTTGGTGGCGTGGCGCTCGATGGCCAACAGCGCGGTGAGGCTGTGCTCGTTGGTGCGCGCCGCTGCGATGGATTCGCGCTGGAGCCGGCTAAACGCGGTGGGGCCGAAATAGGTATCGGCGAGGGTGAGAAGGCGGGCGGCGGTGGTGTCGGGGCAGCCGGCGTCGATAAGCGCGCACTTAGTAAGGCCATGGCAGTCGGCGATGATGTCCATGCCGGCGGCCAGGCCTGCCAAGAATTTCTGTAGCGCGTTCACGGCTCCACACGTTAAGTGCGGGTGCACGCCGGCGCGTGGTGCGTGGCACGCAGCTGTGGATAACTAAGCCTGGGCGTCGTCGAGGCCGAAGAACTCGCGGACCTTATCCACAGCGCGGAAGGAATCCGTATTTGGGCCTATGCGTGGGTCGGTTTTCATGCTAGAGGGAATCACGTGGCCGAGGCCTTTCATGGTCCACAGCTCGACGGGGAAATCGCCGTCGTATGCGGTGGCGGTGACATCCGTGGTGGGGTGGTAGTCGCGGGGCGGCTGGCAGCCATTGGCCAGCGCGAAGTGCTCGGCGGTGGCCGGCGCGGAAAGCACATGGCCGCGGGTGCGCTCGGCATCCAGCCCGGCGACCCCGCCCTCATACGGTGCGTATGGATCGGCGGTGCCGTGGAAAAATAGCAGTGGCGTGGGCCTGTAACCGGCCGGGTTGCTGGGCGCGTGGTTGTCGCCCTCGCCCAGGGTGGAAGCGAAAATGCAGGCGCGGGTGAGGCTAAAGGGGGCGTCGAAAAGCAGGCGGAGCACCATCTGCCCGCCGTTGGAGTAGCCGCAGGCAAAGGTGCGGTCGGTGCCGAATTCGCGCCGCATCTCTTCGACGAGGAAGGCAGTAAAGGCAACGTCGTCCACGCTCTCCGCGCGGGCGGTGACGGGCAGGATGCTGCGGCAATCGTTGAAATGGCGGTCGACGCCGTCGGGGTAGACGAGGACGGTATTGGTGGCGTCGGCAAGCTCGTCGAAGGTGCCGTTGGTAAAGCGGCGCATCACGCTGCCGGACTGCAGCGAGCCGTGGAAGAAGAGCAAGAGGTCCGGGCGCGGGCCGGGGTTATCCGGCGCGATGACGAGGAAACGGCGGGTGCGGCCATCCACATCCGCGGTGCGGCGGTGTACGTGCATAGCCGCCCAGTCTAGTCGGCGTGGTGCTCTTCGGCGGTGCTGTGGCAGTCGGCGTGGAAGCGCTGCGCGGCGACCTCGTCACGCACCGCCTTTTTATTGCGCTGCCAGCCAATGAGGCGGCACACCAAGTAAATGACAAAAGAAATGGTGGTAACAAAAACCGAGACCGGAAGGCCGGGCGCGAGCGACAAGACAAAGCCGCCCACGGCCGAGACCTCGGCGAAAATGGTGGCCCACATGACCGCGCGCAGAGGCGAGGAGGTAATCTGCACGGCCGCCGCGCCGGGGGTGATGAGCAGCGCCATGACGAGCAGCGAGCCGACGATTTGCACCGACTGCGCGGCCGCCAAGCCTACGAGTACGGCGAAGGCGACGGAAATGAAGCGGGTGGGTACGCCGGCCGCCTGGGCCATGACCGGGTCGGCCGAGGCGAAGAGCATGGGCCGCCATAGGATGGCCACGGCGGCGAGGATGATCACGGTGGTCGCGGCCAAAAGCCATACCGAGGCCGAAGACACACCGACGATCTGGCCGGTCAGCAACGTCATCGCGGTATTTGCATTGCCGGGGTAGAGGTGTAAAAACAGCACCGAGAGGCCGAGGCCAAAGCTCATGACCACGCCGATGGCGCTATCTTGTTGGCCCTTAAAGCCCAGCACGGCGAGGATGATGGCGGCGACGATGGCGCCGGCCACCGCGCCGAAGCCCAGGTTGAGGCCGAAGAGCAGCGCAGCCGAGGCACCCATGAGCGCAAGCTCGGAGGTGGCGTGGACGGAAAAGGACATCTGGCGCAGCACGATGAGCGAGGTCATCACGCCGGACAGGATGCCCAGCAGCGCGGAGGCGATGAGCGAGGACTGCACAAAGTCCACGCTGAGCAGGTACTGGGTGTCTTCTACAAAGCTAGACAACGATAAGCCTCCCATCGACGTTTAAGACGTTGACCTTGGAACCGTAGAGCTCGGAAAGGACATCGGAGCGCATGACCTCATCCACGGTGCCGAAGGTATGGCCGCCAGGGGCGAGGTAGAGCACCTTATCGGTCACGCCGAGCACCGGATTGATTCCGTGGGTGACGAACATGATGGAGGTACCGCGC
Organism: Corynebacterium sp. c3Ub_189; assembly: GCF_039907195.1. Lineage (NCBI taxonomy): Bacteria > Bacillati > Actinomycetota > Actinomycetes > Mycobacteriales > Corynebacteriaceae > Corynebacterium > Corynebacterium sp. c3Ub_189. Next base: position 98,333 of record NZ_JASBOF010000003.1, read on the forward strand.
TCGCGGCGCAGCGCATCCAGCTTGTCCACGGTGGCCTGCTGGCGCGCCGGGTCGAGCGAAAGCAGCGGCTCATCGGCGAGGATGAGCTCGGGGTCATTGGCCAGCGCTTGGGCTTGGCGGATGAGCTGCTGCTGGCCGCCGGAAAGCTGGCCGACGCGGCGGTCGCGCAGGCCGGTGGCACCGACCTCGGCGAGGAGCTCGTCGACGCGATGGCGGGGTGGGCGGCGGCGTCGGAAAGCGCCGTGTGCCAGGGAGAGCGAGACTAAGTCGCGGGCGCGCAGGGGCAGGTCGGCCGGGAACATGCGTTGCTGCGGGATGAAGCCGACGCGGCAGTTAACGTCGACGCTGCCGGCCGTGAGCTTGCGGGTTCCCAAGATGGTGCCGAGCAGGGTGGATTTGCCCACGCCATTGGGGCCCAAAACGGCGATAAACTCGCCGCGGTCAACGGCGAGGTTAAGGCTGGACCACAGCGGGGCAACCGCTGCGTCATGAAACTGGATGAGCACTAGAGCTTCCCCAGGGAATCGGTGACCTCGTCATAGTAGGTCCAGAATTCTTTGCCATCCGGTGGGGTCTCGCCGATTTCGACGATAGAGACGTCCGCATCCTCCGCGGCGGACTTGATGCGGCCGGCGGTATCGGTTTCGGTCTGTGGGTTAAAGATAAGCAGGTCTACCTTGTCCTCCTTGATCGCCTTGGTGAAGGCAGCGAGGTCGGCCGCGGTGGGCTCGCCCTCAGAAATGGTGGCCTTGCGGTAGCCCTCTGGGGTGACATCCTTGCCGGAGGTGTACTTCATGATGTAGTCCGCAATCGGCTCGGTCTGCGCGTAGGAGAGGTCGCCCGGCAGTTCCTTGAGCTTGTCGCGCAGGCGGTCGACGTGGGAGTCCACGCGCTCGGTGCTGGCATTGGCATCGGTATTGAGTTCGTTGATCTGGTCAGCGATATTTCCTGCGACCTCGTCGAGCGCGGCCGGGTCGTACCAAATGTGCTCGTTGCCCTCGATGTTGGTGACCTTCTCCGGGTCCTTCTTGGCGGTGGCCTTGGCGGCGTCGATGGTCATGACATTGGGGTCATCGGCCAGCTTGCCGTGATCGGTAAGCGGCAGGGCGGAGATGATGTTGTCCTGGTCGGAGACGGCCTGGTAAATCCAGGAATCGTAGCCGCCACCGTTGACCACGAGCAGGTCCGCGTCCTCGGCCTTGGCGATATCGGCCGCGGAAGGCTCGAAGTGGTGCGGGTCGACGCCGTTGCCCTCGACGATGGGCTTGACCTCGATGTCCACGCCGGAGGCGGTATCGGCCACGGCTTGGGCGACGTCGGCCCAGATGGAGGTGGACGCAACGATGGAGATCTTCTTCTGGGCGCCCGGCTCGGCGGCCGAGTCCTCGGTGTCGGAGGAGCAGGCGGTGGCGGTCAGCAGGAGGCCGCCGGCCGCGAGGAGGGCTGCGGATGCGCGAAGTGAGGTATGCATAGTTTCCAGTGTGCGTTTGATGGGAACCATTGTCAATTGAATATGTATTGAAAACACGGCCGCGGGGTATGCTTGCGGCCATGGTGAAACGCAGCCCCACCCGCAAGACACTAGCCTCGCTGGCCGCCGAACTGGGTGTTTCGCGCACGACGGTATCCAATGCTTATAGTCGGCCGGACCAGCTTTCGGCCGCAACGCGCGAGCGCATCCTGGCGGCGGCGAAGGCGCGGGGGTATCCCGGTCCGGACCCTACAGCCCGCAGCTTGCGTACTCGCCGCGCGGGCTCGGTGGGCGTGCTGCTGACCGAGCACCTGTCCTATGCCTTTGAGGACATGGCCTCGGTGGATTTCCTGGCTGGCATGGCAGAAGCCTCGGCCGGCGCGCAGACTACGCTCACCCTCATCCCGGCCGGCCCGGAGGGCGAGGCGGAGGCCGCCAGCTTGGTGGGCGCGGCCGCGGTGGATGGCTTTGTGGTCTACTCCGTGGCGGCCGGGGATGCCTACTTGGAGGCGGCGCGCGGCCGCGGGCTGCCGGTGGTGGTCTGCGATCAGCCGACGGATTCGGGCCTGCCGTTCGTGGGCATCGATGATCGCGCGGCGATTGCCCCGGCTGCCCGCGCGCTGGTGGAGGCCGGCCACCGCAAGATCGGCGTGCTGGCGATTCGCCTCAAGCGCGAGCGCCACGATGGCCCCATTTCGTGGGGTGAGCTGCAGGGCGCCGATATGCACGTGCAGCGCGCCCGGGTCATGGGTGCCATGGACGTCTTTGCGCAGGCGGGCATCGCGCCCGAGACCGTGCCCGTGGTTACTCAACACATCAACGATGCGCACACCACGCGGGCGGCCGCGCAGTTGCTTCTCGACGCCCACCCCGACCTCACCGCCGTCCTGTGCACAACCGACTCGATGGCGCTGGGCGTGATGACCTATGCGCGCGAGCGGGGCATCGACGTCCCCGGTGAGTTATCCGTTACCGGCTTCGACGGCATTGATGCGGCGCAGCGCCTTGGCTTGACGACGATCGTCCAACCCAATAAGGCCAAGGGCGCGGCCGCCGGCCACATGCTTGCCAAGCTCATCGCGGGCACAGAGGAATCGGGCGCAGGCGAAACTGCGGTGCTACGGCGCGTGCTGCAGACCAGCTTCGCTGCCGGGCGGACGGTGGCGCCGCCGCGCTAGGCAGCGCCGCCGTTGTTGGGGCGGCTGACATGGGCCGCGCGGGCGGCGGCGAGTTCGGTGAGGAAGTGGGCGACGGCGTCGACGTCGGCAAGCTGCACTACGGCCGCGGTCTCGCCCTCGCCGACCTTGACGCCAACGTCTGGCGGCTGGTGCAGGGCGCGGAAACCGTCCTCATCGGTGACGTCATCGCCCAAGAAGACCACGGCGGTGGCTCCGGTGCGCTCGCGCAAGTTCTCAATCCACGTGCCCTTGGTGGCCTGGGTGGCGGAGAACTCCACCACGGACTTGCCGACCGTGCGCGGGAAGTCGCCCGGATCGAGTGCGAGGGCGGCTTCATAGGCTTGGGCGGCAGCTTCTGGGTCGGAATCCTCGAGCGCGCGCAGGTGCAACACGCGCTGGAAGGGCTTGACCTCGATTTCCGCGCCGGGGAAGCGCTCCATGATCGCGCGGATCTCAGCTTCCTTGGTGGCGAGGTGCTCGCGCATCGCGGGGGTCAGTTCCGTGTCCTCCCACGAGGATTCGGCGCCATGGGAGCCGCCGAAGAGCACGGGCTCGCGCAGCGGGCACACGCGCTTGAGACCTTCGAGGTGGCGGCCGGAGAGCACGGCCGCGGTGGTGTGCGGCAGGTGGGCCAGTTTATCCAGGGCGCGCAGTGACTCCTGGTTCATCTCGACCTCATAGATAGCCGTGGCGAAGGGGGAGAGCGTGCCGTCGAAATCCGACACCACCGCGAGGTGCTCGGCGGCGGCAAGGGCCTTGATGGCAGTTGAAAGCGTCATGGCCTCCAGCCTACGCAACTATCCGCCCAGGGAAACCAACTTGATAGACGGCGAGTCCACTTCATCGGTGACCAGTTCCAAGACCAGCTGGTTATTGGAATTGACGGTGTAGTGGAAATCGTGGTCCGCGGAAATCAGGTTGCGCAGCAGGTTATCGGCCCAGACGGACGCGCCGTGGCAATCCTCGGCGGTCTCGTCAAACTCCACCTCGTCAAAGTGGAGGCGGTTGCCCTCGCGGATGTTTTGGCGCTCATCATCGGCGGAATAGGTCACCTTGCCCACCATTTGGGCGCACCCGGTGGTGCCCACCATCGTGGATTGACCAAAGCTCAACGTGGGTGCCTGCGGGATGGATTCCGGGATGGTGGAGGCGGCATCCGGGGTGGTGTTGATGGAGACTACCTGCCACTGCTTATCCAAGATCTGCTCATCGCCAGGGGCTTGGGGTTCCTCGTCGCCGGAACCACAGCCGGCCAGTAATGCGGCGGCACAGGTCGCGGCAATAGGCGCTGCGGCCAGGCGGGTAAGGCGAGACATCATGCGCCCGCCTCCTGTTCTTCGACCTGGCGCAGGCAGCCCAGGAAGGACTGGGACCATAGCTGCACGTCGTGCTCAGTGACCTGCTGGTGCATGGTGAGCATGCGCTGGGTCATTGCCGAGGGGGCGTCGTCAAGCGCCTTGAGCGCATTGAGCAAGGCGGCCTTGACGGACTCGATATCGAAGGGATTGCACAGGTAGGCCTGGCTGAGCTCATCGGCCGCGCCGGCGAACTCGGAAAGTACCAGCGCGCCCGAGCCATCGTCGTGGCAGGCGACGTATTCCTTGGCCACCAGGTTCATGCCGTCCTTGAAGGGGGTGACCAGCATGACATCGGCCATGCGGTAGTAGCAGCGCAGGAGGCTCTTGGCCACGCCGCGGTGCTGGTAGTGCACCACCGGGTGGCCCACACGGGAAAAGCGGCCGTTAATGCGGCCGACGGCTTCTTCTACCTTGGAGCGGGTGGCCTTGTAATGGTCGAGACGCTCGCGCGACGGCGTGGCTAGCTGCACCAGCGTTACCTCTTCCGGGTCGAGCACGCCGGTATCCAGTAACTCCTCAAAGGCGGTCAGCCGCTGCAGGATGCCTTTGGTGTAATCGAGGCGATCCACGCCCAAGATGATTCGCTTGGGTGAGCCCAGTTCTTCGCGCAGCTTGGCGACGTCCCTTTCATCCTCCGCGGTGAACGCGGCAAAGTCCTTTGCAGCGATAGAAATGGGGAAGGCGCCTACGCCGATGGTGCGCCCCTGCGGCAGGCGAATATGCGCGGTGACCTCGCGGGTGCTGGCCTCGCCTTCCACGTTGAGGCCCTGGCGGCGGGCAAGCTCCAAGAAGTTTCGGGCATTGGCCTCCAAGTGGAAGCCGATGAGATCCGCGCCAAGTAGCCCGCGCACGAGCTCCTCGCGCCAGGGCAGCTGGCGGAAGAGATCGGCAGAAGGGAAAGGGATGTGCAGGAAGAATCCGATGGTGAGATCCGGGCGCTTCTGGCGCAGGATGCCAGGCAAAAGCTGCAGCTGGTAGTCCTGTACCCATACGGTGGCGCCCTCGGCGGCAACCTCGTCTACCTCGTCTGCAAAACGCAGGTTGACCTCGCGATAGGCGTGCCACCAATCGCGGTCATAGGTAGGGGTGACGATGAGATCGTGGTAGAGCGGCCACAGGGTGGCATTAGAAAAACCTTCGTAAAAGCCCTCGAAATCGGACTCGGTGAGCTTGACTGGGTGCAGCAGCACGCCGGTATCGGTGCGGAAGGGCTCTGGTGCGGCATCGGCCACACCGGGCCAGCCCACCCAGCAGCCCTGGTGCGATTCGAGGACTGGAGACAAAGCGGTGACCAGACCGCCCGGTGAGGGAGTCCAGGTATGGCTGCCATCGGGCTGGGTTTCCAGATCTACCGGCAGGCGGTTGGCCACCACCACGAAGTCATTGCCATGCTCACTCATGGTGCAAGAATAACTTAAGACTTCTTCGTGGACTTCTTCGTTGCCTTCTTGGAGGCCTTCTTCGTCGCCTTTTTGGTGGCCTTCTTTGTAGCCTTCTTGGTCGACTTCTTCGTCGATTTCTTGGTGGACTTCTTAGTCGACTTCTTCGTGGACTTTTTGCTGGATTTCTTGGTCGACTTCTTCGGAGCGGCATCGGCCTGCTCCGCCAGCACCTTCTTGTGCACCAGGCCCTTTGGCTCCACGCCCAGCATGGACATCAGGGTCACTCCGTCGAGGAAGTCCTGCGCATAGGTGGCCACGATGCGGCGGGCTGCGCGGGAGGTCTCCTCCTCAAGGGCGTGATTCTGGTCAGCCTGTGGGTGGGTGTCTTGGACCTTGGGTGGCACGACGTGTCCTCCTGAACGTTGTGGAAACTACTTAAGCGCTTGCAAGAAAAGCTATCAGAGCAAATATTGTACGCTACCGGCGGCGTTTAAGGCCTCTCGGGTCCGGATTTGGTGCCTGGCTGCTCCGGTTTCTGGGATTGAAACGTTTCGGTTCCGGGCACGGTATAGGTGGTCTTCTCGCGCTGCTGCGGCTGCGCCGGCCACTGGGAATCCTCCGGCCACAGGTCCGCGGCCGAGCGGGTGTGCGGCGCATGGCTTTGGGCCTCGTGGCGCGGGTGCTGCTGCGGTGGTTTCGGCCCGAGCTTTGGTGGTAGCTCCGGGCGATTGACTCGCGGGGCAAACGGGGACATCGGCACGCGCGGGATGCGCGGGGCCTTGCGGGCCAAGTGCGTGGCCTTATGGAAGGAGAAGCGGCCGATGCGCTTAAAGGCGGAGTAAGGGCGGAAATACTGCGGGCGACGCAGGCGGCGGGCCACGCGTTCACCCAATACCACGCCGGCGGCCAGTGCACCGGAGATGGCCAGCGCCGTTGCGATATTGGTAAAGCCGGTAATCATCTGCTCATTGAGCGAGGCGTACATGCCGCGGTAGAGCATGAGGCCGGGCAGCATCGGCGTATAGCCCACGATCATGGTGATAAGCGGCGGGATTCCCCAGCGGCGCGACATCAAACCGCCGGCCAGGCCGACGACCACGGCGGAAAGACCAGAGGCAATCACCGGGCCGACGCCGAAGGGCACCACCACGAAGTAATAGAAAATCATGCCGGCCGCGGCCGTAAGACCAGACATGGTGACCTCAATCCAGGCCGCGCCGCAGGCCAGCGCAAAGGCAGCAGAACCGGTACCGCCAAGCAGCACTAGCAGTGGAATTTCGTGGTAGACCGGCGGGGCCAGCGTGGCCAGCGGCGGCAGGTTAAAGCCCAGCGAATCGGCCAGCTGGATGCCCACACCGACGCCAGCGATGATGGCGCCGGTAGATAGTAGCGCCTCAAAGAAGCGGGCGGAGGAGGTAACGGGGGCGCGCGTGATGCCGTCGACAAGCGATTGCACCAACGTCAGCCCCGCCACCAGCACGATGATGCCGGAGGCAATGATCTGCGCGGGCGAGAAATTAATGCCGAAGGAGGCCGCGACATTGTACAAAATGGCGGCCGGGAAGACGGCGAAAAAGCCGCCGACCACATTCTGATAGAAGGGCGGCAGGCGGTATTTAGCCAACCAGGCGTTCAGGCCCATGATGAACGCGGAGACCACAAACGCCACCACGCCGACGAGCAGGTCGCCACCAAGCATCATGGAAATCAGGCCACCCATCGCGCCCCAGCCGAGCATGACCGTGGACGGCTTATAGGGCGCTGGCATGCGGTCGATCTCGTCTAGGCGTTGCTCCGCCATGGCCGGCGGCATCTGGCCGGAGTGGATGGAGCGAATGAGCTTATCGACGGCCGCGAGCTTGGAAAAATCCACGCCAATGCTCGGCACTACGCGGAAGACGTGCAGGTTCTGGCGCCGCTCACCGGTGCCGATGGTGGTGTGGATGGTGATGGTATTCATCAAGATGTCCACGTGGCAGTAGTGCAAGCCATACGACGACGCTGCTAGGTGCACCTGGGCGCGCGCATCCGAGTTGGCGGTGCCGGCTCCGATCAGGATTTCACCAATGCGAGCGGCGATCTCCATAACGCCGGTGACTTGGGCGGCGTCGGTGAGATCGACCGGGGCGAGTGGTGATGGCGGCGGTGCGGCTTTAGCCGCGTCGATGATGGCTACCTGGCCCGAGGAAGCGCGCAAGCGCTCCCGCATAGCGGACAAAAATGACACGGAAATAACCCTCAAAAAAGCGCTGGGAATGTGGGAAAGTTTCTGCCTGAACTTTAGTCCCTGCACCCTGTCAATGCATAGATGGGGGACCGCTTTCCCCTCGGCGCTGGTGCTCGGGTACTATGCAACGAGCGGGATTTCTCCCGCGGTGCTGGAGTGGCGCAATTGGTAGCGCAACGCACTTGTAATGCGTAGGTTGCGAGTTCAAGTCTCGTCTCCAGCTCAAAAGGGGGCTGGGCCCCGGTGTGGGCCTAGCCTTCGGTGGTTTTTGAGGGGGCGTCGATAAGCCGAAAAAGCCGGTCGACCATGCGCTGGCGATTGGCGGGGGAGAGCTTGCGCTGGTTGAGGTGATCGTGCACCCACAGGCCGGTACTCAGCAGCATGACCAGCAGATCATCCTCGTCCGTCTCGGCGGCGGAAGGATCGACCATCCAGCGCGCATCCACCTCGGCCCACTGGGCGGAAAAATCCGGATGGGTCTGGGAATGTACGCACATCAAGAGTTGGATGAGAGGGTCGTTCTTGCCCATCGACAATACGAGCGCTCGGGAGCGCTCGGCCCAGCTGAGCTCGCTTGCCGGGTGGCCGCCGGCCAGGCGCTCGAGTTCTGTTTCCCAGCGTGCGGCGCAAAACCGATGGCAGTCTACGAGCAAGTCGTGGCGGGTAGGGAAGTGATAAATGAGACCAGACTTGGACATGCCGGTCGCTTGCGCCAGGGAGTCGTAGGTAAGGCCAGAGACGTCCTCGGCGGCGATGATATCGAGCGCAGCTTCAAGGGCTGTGGTCTTTTTGTTGAGTCGCGGCATAGGGAACTCCTGATTTGGGGTTATCGCGGAAACACCAGGCGGTTATCGCGGCTAGGAGCAAGGCGAAGCAAGCTAGGCCGCCGATGGTGGAAAGATATCCGGCATTGTAGGCGCTAGCGGCGGCCGCGTGGGAAGCGGGGCGATGCAGCGCGTCGGTACCCAGTTCCGCGAGGTGTGGCGGCAGTTCACGGGCCATGAGCAGCGGCACGAGGGTGCCGGTCAGTGCAATGGAGATTAGGGTGCCGAATTCATAGGAGACCGCTTCTACACCCGAGGCCATGCCCGTGCGATGAAGAGGCGCGGCATTGATGATGGCGGTGGAGGACACGGACATGGCCAGGCCCGCGCCTAGGCCGGTGAGCACTAAGGCGGAGACGAGTAGGGGAAGCGTCTCACCCCGGCTCACCACCACCAGGGCCATGCCGGCGGCCATGAGCAAGAATCCGCCGCTAATGAGGGGGAGGAACCCCACGCGATGCAAGGTGGCACCGCCCAGAATGGAGGTAGGGATGGCAGAGAACGCCATGGCGGAGATGATGAGGCCGGCGTGGAGGGGTGAGAGGGCGTCGACAAGCTGCAGCTTTTGGGTACTCAGCAGCTCCAGGCCGGCGAGACCGAACATGGCGCCGCCGGCCGTTAGGGCCCCGCCGCTAAAGATGCGGGAGCCAAAGATATCGAAGGTCAGCAGGGGATCTGACAAGCGAGCCTGGCGGCGGCCAAAGGCGAGCGCGCCGCAGATGAAGACGATGCCTGCGGCGGCACTTACCGGCCAATGGTGTGCCAGGGATTTAATGGCCAGCACCAGGCTGGCGAGAGTGATAAGGGAATACAGGGACGAAGGGAAGTCCCAGTGTTTTAGGGGGTTCGGAGCGTTTGGTGGGGCAAGGAACAAGGTCAGCACAATGGTCACGACCACAACCGGGACATTGAGCAAAAAGACCGAGCCCCACCAGAAATGCTCCAAAAAGAAGCCGCCCACGGTGGGGCCAGCCGCCGCGCCGATGACGGCGACAGAACCCCAGATGCCAATGGCCGTGTTGCGCTCCACCTCATCGGGAAAGGTCAGACGGATGAGCGCCAGGCTCGACGGCATCATAATGGCGGCGCCGCAGCCCAAGAAGGCGCGGCCTAAAACCAGCGTCCAAGCGCTGGGGGAATAAGCGGCGAGCAGGGAAGCGCCGCCGAAGACGGCCAAGCCGATGAGGAACATCCGCCGGTGGCCGGTGCGATCGCCCAGTGTGCCGGCGCCAAGAAGGAGGCCGGAGAGCACCAACGCGTAGGCGTTGATAATCCAGAGCTGCTGGGTATCGGTCGTGTGCAATTGCTGCGACAGCTGCGGCAATGCGGTGTAGAGGATGGAATTATCCAGCCCAACCATGAGTAACCCCAGAGAGATGACGGCGCAGAAAGACCACCGCTGGGCGGCCGTGGAGGCCGCAGCGGTGTGGTCTTGTGCGCGGGGCGGGTGGATACTCATAGCGCAGTAAACAGTACCGAACGGTCGTTACAGTTTGCAGCCGAAGATAGGTTAGTATTGCCTTCCTCACAGCTGGGCGCAGTGTGTGAGTGTATAGGAGATGAGTGGACTTTCCTGCGGTCTAAGTAGCACAGTGGTATTAACACCAATTAAGAGTTAAGGATGATTTTTAATGGCACGTAATTATGCAGAACAGCTAGTTGACACCCTGGAAAAGCAGGGTGTCGAGCGCATTTATGGCCTCGTCGGTGACTCCCTGAACCCGATCGTTGATGCCGTTCGTCGCTCCTCCATCGAGTGGATTCACGTCCGCAACGAGGAAGCAGCAGCCTTCGCTGCTGAGGCAGATTCCCTGACCACCGGCAAGCTGGCCGTATGTGCCGCATCCTGCGGCCCGGGCAACACCCACCTGATCCAGGGCCTGTACGACGCCCACCGCAACGGCGCCAAGGTGCTGGCACTGGCTTCCCACATCCCATCCCGCCAGATCGGCTCCAAGTTCTTCCAGGAGACCCACCCAGAGGCAATCTTCCAGGAGTGCTCTGGCTACTGCGAGATGGTCAACTCCGCTGAGCAGGGCGGCGTTGTCCTGCACCACGCCATCCAGTCCACCATGGCCGGCAATGGCGTTTCCGTCCTCGTTATCCCGGGTGACGTCTCCATGCAGGACGCCGAGGATGACTCCTTCGTCGAGTCCAAGATCTCTACTGGCCGCCCGGTCGTCTTCCCGGATCCCGCCGAGGCCGCTGCCCTGACCCAGGCCATCAACGAGGCTAAGTCCGTCACCCTCTTCGTTGGTGCCGGCGTCAAGGACGCCCGTGAGCAGGTGCTCAAGCTGGCGGAGAAGATCAAGGCTCCCATCGGCCACGCCCTGGGCGGCAAGATGTACATCCAGTACGAGAACCCGTTTGACGTAGGCATGAACGGCCTGCTGGGCTACGGTGCGGCACACGAGGCCACCCACGAGGCTGACCTGCTCATCCTGTTGGGTACCGACTTCCCGTACAACGACTTCCTGCCAGATGCCAACGTGGCGCAGGTAGACATCAACGGCTCCCACATCGGCCGCCGCACCAAGATTTCCTACCCGGTCACCGGTGACGTAGCCGCCACCATCGAGAACATCTTGCCGCACGTGGATGAGAAGAAGGACCGCTCCTTCCTGGACAAGATGCTCAAGAAGCACTACGGCAAGCTGGAGCACGTCGTTGAGGCTTATACCTCCAACGTGGACAAGCACACCCCGATCCACCCGGAGTACGTTGCTGACCTCATTGACAAGAACGCCGATGAGGATGCCATCTTCACCGTTGATACCGGCATGTGCAACGTGTGGGGCGCTCGCTACATCACCGCTAACGGCAAGCGCGAGCAGATCGGCTCCTTCCGCCACGGCACCATGGCCAACGCCCTGCCACAGGCACTGGGTGCACAGGCCGCTAACCCGGGCCGCCAGGTCATCACCTTCTCCGGTGATGGCGGACTGTCCATGCTGATGGGTGAGCTGCTCACCGTGAAGCTGCACAACCTGCCTATCAAGATGTTCGTGTTCAACAACTCTTCTTTGGGCATGGTCAAGCTGGAGATGCTGGTGCAGGGTCTGCCGGAGCACGAGACCGACCACGAGTCCGTCAACTTTGCCAAGATTGCAGAAGCTTCCGGCATCAAGCACTTCCGCATCGAGGATCCGAAGGACGCACCGGAGCAGATCAAGAAGGCGCTGGCTTATAACGGCCCGGCTCTTATCGACGTCGTTACTGACCCCAACGCCCTCTCCCTGCCACCGACGCTGACCATCGAGCAGCTCATGGGCTTCTCCAAGGCTGCCACCCGCACCGTTCTGGACGGTGGCGTTGGCCAGATGATCACCATGGCAAAGTCCAACCTGCGCAACATCCCGCGCCCGCAGGACTTCTAAATAGCGCGCTGCGCTAGCTACCACGCCCTTCCTCACCTGGGGAAGGGCGTGGTTTTCTTTTGCACCGGCCAGGCCGAGCATCCACGTTCACAGGATTCAGGCAGAAACTCTTCAGTAGGCTGGGAAGCAAACGTGCCATGATGACGTGTTAGAAAATCACAACCTTTAAGGGGATCTGAGGAGAACATGGAAGACACTAAACTCGCCAAGGTTCTTGTCGTCGATGACGAACCCAATATTGTGGAGCTACTCACCGTATCGCTGAAGTTCCAGAACTTCGAGGTGTACAGCGCCAATTCCGGCAACGAGGCGCTGCGCATTGCCCGCGAAGTAAACCCTGATGCCTACATCCTGGACGTCATGATGCCGGGCATGGATGGCTTCGAGCTGCTGGGCAAGCTGCGCCAAGAAGGCTTGGACGGCCCGGTGCTCTACCTCACCGCTAAGGACGGTGTGGACCAGCGCATCCACGGCCTGACCATCGGCGCGGATGATTACGTGACGAAGCCATTCAGCCTGGAAGAAGTGATCACCCGCCTGCGCGTCATCATGCGCCGTGGCGGCGCGGCGGAAGAATCCACCAACGATGCCACCATGAGCTATGCGGATCTGACGCTCAATGATGACACCCATGAGGTCACCAAGGCCGGCGAGCTCATCGAACTTTCTCCCACCGAGTTCAACCTCCTGCGCTACCTCATGCAAAACAAGGAAGTGGTGCTGTCCAAGTCCAAGATTTTGGACAATGTGTGGCACTACGATTTCGGCGGCGATGGCAACGTGGTCGAGTCCTATATCTCTTACCTGCGCCGCAAGATCGATACCGGCGAGACGCAGTTGATCCACACCGTGCGCGGCGTGGGTTATGTACTGCGCACCCCGCGCTCCTAAAGTGCTTAAGTGATGGAAGATTCACAGGAGACCCAGGACCAGGCGCCTGCGGCGGCGGCGCGCCCGCAGTCCATGTGGCATGAGGGCCTGGGGCAAGGCGAAGGGGAAGGAAAGTCCTCCAAGCGGCGGATGTTTTCCCAGATCCCACAGGCCATGCCGCTGCGGACGTGGCTGGTCATCCTCCTCGTCGTGGTCTCCGGGCTCGGCATTACGGGCTCGTCCTTTGCGGTGAATTCCATCATGCGCAACGTGCTGTTCAATAACGTCGATGATGAGCTGCGCTCCGCGTCGACCACATGGGCGCGCGATATCAGCAATGACTTTTTCATCGGCGATCACACCAAGCGCCCGCCTACCGAATACGTGGTGTTGAACTACCTGCCCGATGGCACCATCCGCTACTCGGGGCCATCGTCGACTACCCCGAATGCGGAGAATATCCCGCTCGGCGGCTACCCCACCACCGTGGGTTCCATCGAGAACAACACCAAGTGGCGCGCGCTCGCTTTTGCGGATTCCAATGGCGTCATCACGGTCATCGCCAAGGATATGACTCACGAGAAGGAAATCCTGCACGGCCTAGCCATGGTCCAAGTGACCATTGCCGCCATCGCCCTGGCCGCCATTGCGGCCGTGGGTTTCTGGTTTATCCGCAGGGCGTTGCGGCCGCTGCGGGTGGTGGAAAAGACGGCGTCGGAAATCGCGGCAGGTGACCTAGATAAGCGTGTTCCCAAATGGCCGTTGCACACCGAAGTGGGCCAGTTGGCCGCCGCACTCAATATCATGCTGGGGCAGCTGCAGCGCTCCGTCGTGCGCGCGCAGGAGAAAGAGGAACAGATGCGTCGCTTCGTCGGCGATGCCTCACATGAGCTGCGCACGCCGCTGACCAGCCTGCGCGGCTATACCGAGCTCTATCGCTCGGGCGCCACCAAGGACGTGGATTTGGTCTTTTCCAAGATCGATGATGAGTCCAAGCGCATGTCCCTGCTGGTGGAGGACCTGTTGGCTCTTACCCGTGCCGAAGGTACGCGCCTAGACCTGCACCCCGTAGACCTGCTGGAGCTGGCCTTGTCCGTGGGCTCTTCCGCGCGTGCGGCCTTCCCCGGCCGTGAGATTAAGGTGGCCAATGATGCCAAGTCCATCCCGGTGGTCAATGGCGATGCCAGCCGCCTGCATCAGGTGCTGCTCAACCTGGTGACCAACGGCATCCGCCACGGCGGCGAGGATGCCACGGTGACGCTGCGCCTGCGCCGCGAGGCTGATGATGTGCTGGTCGATGTCAGCGATGACGGCAAGGGCATGTCCCAGGAAGATGCGGCGCACATCTTCGAGCGCTTTTACCGTGCCGATACCTCGCGCACCCGCGATACCGGCGGCTCCGGCCTGGGCCTGGCCATCGTCCACTCCCTGGTGGAGCAGCACGATGGCAGCATTAGCGTCGACTCCGAGCTCGGCCGCGGCACCACCTTTACGGTGCGCCTGCCCGCGCTTGCCGACGCCCCCTCTAAGCCCTAGTCCTCCCTGAAGCCTTCCTCGTTGGTACCCAGGTGCTGACGGATGCGGGCGGCCGCCTCATCCATCGCGGCATCGTCTGTGTTATCGGCGTCGAAGGCCTTGGCAAAGTCATACTCTTCCATCTTCTCGGTGGGGAAGAGGTGAATATGGGTGTGCGGGACATCGAATCCGGCGATGATGTAGCCGGTGCGCGGGGTATCAAACGCGGTCTTGATAGCGTCGCCGATTTCCAGGGCGACCTCGTTGAGGTGTGCCCAGGTCTGTGGATCCAGGTCGGTCCACTTATCTACTTCCTCGATGGGCACGACCAAGGTGTGGCCGTAGCGCAGCGGCTCGATGGAGAGGAAAGCCACGCAGGTCTCATCGCGGTAGACAAAGCGAGCGGGTAGTTCACCATTAATGATCTTTGTAAATACAGAAGCCATGTGTGCCAGGCTACCCGCTGGTTATGATGGTGGGCATGCGCATTCTCGTAATTGGTTCGGGCGGCCGTGAACACGCCCTTGTCAAGGGCCTGTCCGCCGACCCCAAGAGCACCGAAATCCACGCCGCGCCGGGCAGCGCGGCCATGTCCGCCCTCGCTACCGTCCACCCGGATTACTCCCAGGTAGATGACGCTGATCGCATGGTGGAGCTCGCCCAGAGCATCGCCGCGGACCTCGTTGTCATCGGCCCTGAGGTTCCCCTCGTCGCCGGCGTGGCCGATGCCCTGCGCGCGGCCGGCATCGCTGTCTTCGGCCCCAGCAAAGACGCAGCCCAGATCGAGGGATCCAAGGCATTTGCCAAGGACGTCATGGAGTCCGCCGGCGTCAAGACCGCCCGCGCGGAACAGCTGCGTCCGGGCTCCACCGAGGACGACATTGAAGCCGCCCTCGACCGCTTTGGCCCGCAGTTCGTGGTCAAAGACGATGGCCTGGCCGGCGGCAAGGGTGTCGTAGTCACCCCGGACCGCGCCGCCGCCCGCGCCCACGTCGATGCCGTCCTCGCAGCCGGTAACCCGGTGCTGTTGGAATCCTTCCTCGACGGCCCCGAAGTCTCGCTCTTCTGCTTAGTCGATGGCGAGACCGTTGTCCCACTGCTGCCGGCTCAGGATCACAAGCGTGCCTATGACAACGACGAGGGCCCCAATACCGGCGGCATGGGCGCCTACACCCCGCTGCCGTGGCTGCCGGAAGACGGCGTGCAGCGCATCGTGGACGAGGTCTGCACCCCTGTGGCCAAGGAGATGGCGCGCCGCGGCACCCCTTATTCCGGTCTGCTCTACGCCGGCCTGGCCTGGGGCGAAAAAGGCCCGGCCGTCGTCGAGTTCAACTGCCGCTTCGGCGACCCAGAGACCCAGGCAGTGCTCTCCCTGCTCAAGTCCCCGCTGGCTGAGGCCCTCCACGCCACGGCCACCGGCACCCTCTCCGAGCTCCCGCCACTGGAGTGGGAGGATGGCTTCGCCGTCATCATCGTAATGGCGGCCGAGGGCTACCCGGCCTCCCCACGCAAGGGCGATGCCATCACCGGCGCCGCCCTGGACGATCCGCAGCGCGTCCTCCACGCCGGCACCGTGCATACCGATGGCGCCTACCGCACCGCGGGCGGCCGCGTGCTCAGCGTGCTGGGCAAGGGCGCCACGCTTGCCGACGCCCGCGCAGACGCCTACGCCACCGTCGACGGCATCGAGTTTGCGGGTGGCTTTGTGCGCCGGGACATCGGCAAGCGAGCAGAAGACGGTGAGATTTCTCTCTAACCCTTCACCCCGCGGCGGGGCAGGCATGGAATAATGGCCACGTGGCTGAAAAGAAGAAGATTTCCAACGTCCTGTCCTCCCGCTATGCTTCCGCGGAGCTGTCCAATATCTGGAGCCCGGAGCATAAAATCATCTTGGAGCGCAAGCTCTGGATTGCGGTCATGCGCGCCCAGAAGGATCTGGGCGTAGACATTCCCGCCAAGGCCATCGATGCCTACGAGGCCGTGGTAGAGGACGTGAACCTCGAGTCCATCGCGGAGCGCGAGCGCGTCACCCGCCACGATGTGAAGGCCCGCATCGAAGAATTCAATGCGCTGGCCGGCTACGAGCACATTCACAAGGGCATGACTAGCCGCGATCTCACCGAGAACGTGGAGCAGCTGCAGATCCATACCTCGCTGGAGATCATCCGCGATAAGGCCATCGCCGTGGTCTCCCGCATCGGCCGTCACGCCGCCGAGTACCAGTCTTTGGTCATGGCGGGCCGCTCCCACAACGTGGCCGCGCAGGCCACCACCCTGGGCAAGCGCTTCGCTACGGCCGGCGATGAGATGCTGCTGGCCATCGAGCGCGTCGAAGACCTCCTCGGCCGCTACCCGCTGCGCGGCATCAAGGGCCCGATGGGCACCTCCCAAGATATGCTGGATCTCATGGGCGGCTCCGAGGACAAGCTCGCCTCCTTGGAGACAGCCATCGCGGATTACCTAGGCTTCCACCGCATCTTCAATTCCGTGGGCCAGGTCTACCCGCGCTCCCTCGACTTCGACGCCATCTCCGCCCTCGTGGAGCTCGGCGCCGCCCCGTCCTCGCTGGCCACCACCATCCGCTTGATGGCCGGCAACGAGACCGTCACCGAGGGCTTCAAGGAAGGCCAGGTTGGCTCCTCTGCTATGCCGCACAAGATGAACGCCCGCTCCTGCGAGCGCGTCGGCGGCCTGCAGGTCATCCTCCGCGGCTACCTCACCATGGCCGCGGACCTCGCTGGCCAGCAGTGGAACGAGGGCGATGTTTTCTGCTCCGTCGTCCGCCGCGTCGCGCTTCCCGATGCCTTCTTTGCCCTCGACGGCCAATTCGAAACCTTCCTCACCGTCCTCGACGAGTTCGGCGCCTTCCCCGCCATGATCGACCGCGAACTGGAGCGCTACCTGCCGTTCCTGGCCACCACCCGCATCCTCATGGCGGCTGTGCGCGCCGGCGTGGGCCGCGAGACCGCTCACGAGGTCATCAAGGAAAACGCTGTGGCCGTCGCGCTCAATATGCGCGAAAACGGCGGCGAGCAGGACCTAGTCCAACGCCTCGCCGCCGATGACCGCCTGCCCATGGACGAGTCCGACCTCGAGGCCGCCCTGGCCGATAAGCACGCCTTCATCGGCGCCGCCGAGTCCCAGGTCAGCCAGGTGCTCAACCGCATCAACGCACTGGTAGGCGAGCATCCCAAGGCCGCGGCCTATACCCCGGGCGAGATCCTCTAAAACGATCCTCGCTGGGCTCCTTCCTTTTTGCAGTGCGTCTTTCTTTTTCGCATTTCGATCAAATAGCCCCCGAATCCCGCGCGGATCTCGGGGCTTATTTGATCGAAACGTGCTCGCTACCCCAGGGCGCTAGAATGAAGGTCATGCGTCCTGAGCTTTCTTCTTATACCCATCTTGCCTCCGGCAAGGTCCGCGATATCTACGATGTAGACGAGAACACCCTGTTGATGGTGGTCTCGGACCGCATCTCCGCCTACGACCACGCCCTAGAGCCGGCCATCCCGGACAAGGGCCGCGTGCTGACCGCGACCTCGAAGTTCTTCTTCGACTCTATCGATTTCCCCAACCACTTGGCCGGCCCGCTCGATGATGAGCGCATCCCCGCCGAGTGCCTCGGTCGCGCGATGGTGGTCAAAAAGCTGGATATGCTGCCCTTCGAGTGCGTGGCGCGCGGCTTCCTCACCGGTTCCGGCCTGAAGGAGTACAAGGCCAACGGCACCGTGTGCGGTATCGGGCTGCCGGAGGGCCTGGTTGAGGCTTCCCGCCTGCCCGAGCCCATCTTCACCCCAGCCACCAAGGCGGAACAGGGCGAGCACGATGAGAACGTCTCCTTCGACTTCGTGGTGGATAGGCTGGGCGCCGAGCGCGCCGAGGAGCTGCGCTCGGCCACCCTCCGCATCTACTCCGAGGCCGCCGCGCTCGCGGAGGAGAAGGGCATTATCCTCGCCGATACCAAGTTCGAGTTCGGCCTGGACAAGGACGGCACCCTCGTGCTGGCCGATGAGGTCCTTACCCCAGATTCCTCCCGCTACTGGCCGGCCGATTCTTACGTGGAGGGCGAGGTCCAGCCGTCCTTCGACAAGCAATACGTGCGCAATTGGCTGACTTCCGACGCCTCCGGGTGGGATCAAGCCGCCGACGGCACCCCGCCCCAGCTTCCCGATGACGTCGTTTCCGCCACCCGCCTGCGCTATATCGAGGCCTATGAGCGGCTTTCCGGCGAGCGCTTCGCGGACTTCCTCTCGCCCGAGGCCTAGCTCTCGCTCTACGGGGCGCCACGCGTACAGTGGGGCGGCATGAGCAATGAGAATCTTTCCGCCCCGGTGGCTGCCGTCCACCCCGTGACCCGTTCCTTCCACGGACGCGAGTTCGTGGATAACTACGAGTGGCTGCGCGATAAGGAATCCCAGGAAACCCTGGATTACCTCAACGCAGAAAATGATTACACCAAGGCGAAGACCGCGCACTTGGATGAGATGACGGAGAATATCTTCCAGGAGATTAAGTCCCGCATCAAGCAAACCGATATGTCCGTGCCTTCTCGCCGCGGCGATTACTGGTACTACGGCCGTACCGAGGAGGGCAAGAGCTACGGCTACTCTTGCCGGCTCCCGGTAGAGGAGGGGGCTGACCCATGGACGGCCCCGGTTATCCCAGAGGAAGGCACCCCGGAAGGCGAGGAGATCATCCTCGACGCCAACGCGCTGGCGGAGGGCAAGGACTTCTTTGCCCTCGGCGCCGCCTCCATCTCTGATTCCGGCCGCTACCTGGCCTATTCCGTGGACTTCGCCGGCGACGAGCGCTTTGAGCTCTATATTAAGGACTTGGAAAGCGGCGCGCTTCTCGACGACCACCTCAAGGGCATCTTCTACGGCGCCACCTGGGCCGGCGACGGCTATATCTTTTACACGACCGTCGACGAGGCATGGCGCCCTGACGCCATCTGGCGCCACAAGGTCGGCACCGCGCAGTCCGAAGACGTGCAGGTGTTCAAGGAAGAAGACGAGCACTTCAACGTCGGCATCGGCAGCGCTCGCTCCGATAAATACCTCTTCCTTGGCGTGAGCTCCAAGGTGACTTCTGAGGTGTGGGTCCTCGAAGAAGACAACCCCGAGGGTGAATTCCGCCTGCTGTGGGAGCGCGAATCCGGCGTGGACTACGACGTCGATCACGCCGTCGTTAAGGGCGAGGATTACTGGATCGTCACCCACAACGCTACCGGCCCCAATTTCGAGGTCGGATATACCAAGGCCAAGGATGAGCTGCCCACCCTACGTGACCTGCCGGCGCTCTTGCCGCACGAGGAGACCACCCGCATCGAGGGCGTGGACACCTACCGCGATCAGATTGTGGTGGGCTACCGCCGCGGCGGCATCGGCCGCGCCGCCATCATGCGTGTGAATGACGGCTTTAGCGAATTCGAAGAGCTCAACTTCGACGAAGAACTCTTCACCGTGTCCGTATCCGGCAATCCCGAGTGGGACGCACCGGTGCTGCGCGTGAGCTACGTGTCTTTCACCCAGCCCTCCCAGCTCTTTGATTACCGCGTGGATACCGGCGAATTTACCCTGCTCAAGGAGCAGGAGGTTCCCGGCGGTTATAACCCGGATGACTACGTGGCCTACCGCCTGTGGACCACGGCTGCCGACGGCACCGATATCCCCGTCTCCATCGTCCACCGCGCCGACCTCGACCGCACCCAGCCGAATCCGACCCTGCTCTACGGATACGGCTCTTACGAGGTCAGCGTTGATCCGGCATTCTCCGTTACCCGCCTGTCCCTCATGGACCGCGGCATGATCTTCGCCGTGGCCCATGTCCGCGGTGGCGGCGAGATGGGCCGCACCTGGTACGACGATGGCAAGATGCTCAAGAAGAAGAACACCTTCACCGATTTCATCGATGTCGCCGATGACCTCATCGCCCGCGGCGTGACCACCGCGGATCAGATGGTGGCCGAGGGCGGCTCTGCCGGCGGCATGCTCATGGGCGCGATTGCCAATATGGCCCCGGATCGCTTCACCGCTATCCAGGCCGTCGTGCCGTTCGTGGATCCGCTGACCTCTATCCTCATGCCGGAGCTTCCACTCACGGTCCCTGAATGGGAAGAGTGGGGCGACCCGTACCACGATCCAGAGGTCTATGACTACATGAAGTCCTACTCGCCGTACGAAAATATCGAGGCCAAGGACTACCCGGACATCCTGGCTATCACCTCGCTCAATGACACCCGCGTGCTCTACGTTGAGCCGGCCAAGTGGATCGCCCAGCTGCGAACGACGGCCACCGGCGGCGAGTTCTTGCTCAAGACCGAAATGGCAGCAGGCCATGGCGGCGTGTCTGGCCGCTATGAAAAGTGGCGTCAGAACGCCTTCGAGTATGCGTGGACCATCAACAAGGCCACCGGCTTGGAGAAGTAAAACCCGGATAGGGGGCCAACGCGCGAATCCTGAATTCCTGTGCGATAATTCTCCTTATGAATGGCCACCTTCTGGTATCTATCTCCAGCATCTTTGATGACACACGGAAGCAGGCTAGCCGACTCCTCTCGATCCTTGATCGGGAGGAGATTCCTGTTTCCCTGCTGATTGCCCCGCATATCGACGGCAACTGGCACCTCGCCAAAGACAAAGACACCAAGAAGTGGCTCCAAGACCAGGCCGATGCTGGCCGCGTTCTTATCCTGAACGGTTTCGATCGTTCAGTGCAGGGCCGCCGCGCGGAATTCGCCAACCTCGATTCGCACGAGGCGAAGCTGCGCCTCGCCGGAGCTACCCGCCAGATGGCCAAGATCGGCTTCGAGCCCACCATCTTCGCTCCTCCACGCTGGCGCATGTCGCCCGGTACCTTGCAGGTCTTGCCGCAGTTCAAGTTTGAGGTAGCCGCCTCCACCCGTGGCATTCTCCAGATTAATTCCGGTAAGTTCCACCAGGCCCGCAACCTGTCCTTCGGTGAAGGCTTTGGTTCCGCCAAGTGGTGGCGAAAGAACATTATTCGCGCTGCTGAGCGCTCTGCTCAACGCGGTAACACCGTCCGCCTTTCGGTTTCCGGCCGCAACCTGGATGACCGCAAAGTAATCAATGACTTCGTCAAAGCCGCCGACCGGGCCATCAACGCCGGCGCGACCCCTGCCGATTACGGCGCTTATCTTCCAAAATAGCCCGCGCATTCTCTCGTCAGAGGCTCCGCGGGGCAATAAGCACAGCTTCGCGATTTTCGTCCATATAAAAGCCCATTTCCGTCGACGGTTGTGGTGGTTTATATGGACGAAAGTCGTGAAATGACAAAAGGCCCCGCCGCTAGGGAGTCTTCCTCCGAAGCTGCGGGGGCTAGGGCTGATGGGTGATTAGCGCTGCAGGCTAGTGATGAAGTCCTTCACTTCCTTGGGCAGCATGACCCAGATGGGGGCCGGGATGGCCTTCTGGAGGTTGCCGGTCACGGCGAGGAAACCAGGGATGGCGACAAGGCCGGCGATGGCCGCGATGGCGGCGGCGATGCCTGCGCCGACGGAGCTGGTGCTGGAGCTAGAGCCGGAGGCAGGCTTATTCGGCTTCTCAGAAGGATTCTCGGAGGGCTTGTCCTCTGGCTTACCTGGCTCATCGGAAGGCTCGTCTGCAGGATTGTCCGCAGGGTCATCCGGCTGGCCGGCGGAGTCGTCCTCGCCGAGGGTAAAGCCGACTTTGACCGGGTCGTGGTCGGAGGCGCGGAATGGGGAGTCATCGTAGAAGTCCACGATGTTGTAGTTGCGGCGGGAGTATTCGAAGGCGACGGGTTCGTCGGCGTTGATGTTCCAGACTTGGGCGTCGTCAAGCGTGCCGGTGGCAACCTTATTGGCCAGCACGTGATCGAGGGTGCCGAGCAGGCCGGAGAACTGGTAGGAGGGGTCAGCCTCGTACTTTTCGGCAGGGACGGTGAAACCATCGTTGCGGAAGACATCGAGTGCGGTCTCGTGGGTGTAGGTATTGAAATCACCCAGGGCGAATAGCGGCTTGTCCTTCCAGTCCTCCTGCTTGTGCAGGGCATCGAGGACGGCCTGGGCCTGTGCGTTGCGGACGTTTGGGTTATTTCCCTGGCCGTCGCCAGAATCGGCGTCGCCTTTGGCTACCGAGCCCTTGGACTTGAAGTGGTTGGCCACGGCAACGAAGGATTCCTCGCCCTCCTTCAGCGGCTGGAATTCCTGGGCGAGCGGTTCGCGGGCAGTGCCGGTGAAGCGATCGTCTTGGAAGATGCGGGATTCGCCGACGGGCTTGACCACATCCTTGTGGTAGATGAACGCGGTGCGGATAACATCCGGAGAGCTCGGTACGGCGTCCTGGGACGGGGAGGGGACGAAGGCCCACTTCTCGGAACCGGCGGCCTCGTTGAGCTTTTCCGTCAGGTGCTTGAGGGCCTTATCGCGCTGGGCGAAGTCACCGGTAACGGCGTAGCCATCTTCGATTTCGGAAAGGCCGATGACGTCGGCATCGAGGCCGTTGATGGCGGCGACGATCTTGCGTTCTTGGTCCTCGAGTGCGGATTGGGTATAGGCACCGCGGGTCTTACCGCGGTTGACGGTGACCTTATTGCCCTCGCGGTCGGTGTAGGCGCTGCCGCCAAATTCCTCGCCCAAGGAGGTGAAGTAGTTCAGCACATTGAAGGCGCCGATGGTGTACTCGCCCTTGACGTCATCGATGGCGTGGAGCTCGGCCGCGCGGGAATCCTCCCAAGAGATAGGCAGGTCCGCGCCCTTGGTGTTGCCGGTGACTGGGATGGTGGGCTGGAAGCGCCACTGGTCGTGGGAGAAGCCCACGATGACCGGGTGCTGGAAGGACACGGTATCGGTGGTGCGCAGGGACTTGATGGTTTGGGCATCATCCTGGGCGATATAGGGAAGTGGGGTGTCCTGGTCGGTCTTGAGATAGTCGCGGGTGCGGCCGTCATCCAGGGTGACCAGCTTATCGGCGTTGTCCTTGGTCAGCTTCTGAATATCGGAGTTGGGATCCGTGGAGGGGGAGAAGATATCGGAAGGCTGGCGGAAGGCTTCCTTGCCGGGGGCGAGGCCGACCTCGCCGTACTGGTTGAGCGAATAGTTATTGGTCACGGTGTGCTCGCCAGGCTGGATGAGCATGTGCTCGAAGGGCTCGCGGGCCTCGGTGCCATCAGGAAGCTGGTCCACCTTGAGTGGGGTGACCTTCTCCAGCGGGGTATCGAGCTGCGTGACCGCGGAGGCGGTGAGTTGGGTGGAGCCATAGAATTCGGAGACCTTGCCGGTTACCTCGACGGAATCTTCTAGGGCAGGGTACTGATCCGCCGGCTTATCACCCATATAGACAAAGATGGCCTGGGAGGCATCGGTGATCTCGGCGCCGGTGCCACCGGTCTGAATAGTGAAGCCATTGAGTCCGCCTTCGGCCCACACGCCGGTGACGACGCCCTCGGTGGCCACGGTCTGGCCTTTGAGTGGGGATTCGGCGCCGGTGCCCTGGATATCGGCGATGGCGGTGACGCCCTCGGGGGCCGGCTGCTCGGGTTCTGCCGGCTCCTCAGGCTGCGGGGCGGGGGCCTCGTTACCGGTGTTTGTCGGGGTGGGAGCGCCGATGGTGAAGTCGGCGGCGTTGTCATCGCTATCGGTGCCCTCAGTGTCGCGGGCGGCGGACGTGGCATTGGACAGGCCCGCGGCGGCGGTGCCTTCCTTGAGGGAAGCGGCGCCGTAGCCGATGGCATCGATGGGGGTACCGGTGGCGTCGGCAAGCTGCACGGAGCCCTTGGAGCCGGACATGTTGAGGTTGCCCTCGGCATCTGGGGCAGGCAGGGCCTCGCCCGCGCCATTGCCAGCCGCGCCCTGCACCAGGAAGTAGCCGTGCGGTGCGATGGTGCCGGAAAGCTCCACCTTGCCGCCGGTATTGCCGGAGGCGGAGAAGTACTCCACGGTGTAGCCGGTCAGGTCAATCGGGGCATCGGTGGGGTTATAGAGCTCGATGAAGTCATGGGTGAAGGCAGCGCCCTTATTGCCGCCGCCCCCGTAGACCTCGGAGATGACTGCGGCGGAGCCATCGGTGGCGGCCGTGGCGGTAGGAACGGCAAGGGCGGCAGAGGACAAGGCGGTGGCAAGTGCCAGCGCACCGAGGCGGCGAGAAGACATAGATTCAACCTTAAAAAGAGAGCGACAGTGTGCGTCGTCTATTAGTAGAGCACCGCGCCGGGCCAGGCTGGAGCGCACGCCGAAGTTTGCCAGAGCGTCGTTTGGGGTTCACGTAGAGTTTGCTCAACCGGGGTGAAACCCACACTGCGGGGGTGAGTCTAGGTAAAAGGCGGGGGTGCCAACTAAACTAAGCCGCGCAGACCAAAGCCCCATACAGTAAGGCAAATATTTCATGGCTCGTGTAGTTGTCAATGTCATGCCCAAGGCGGAAATTCTGGATCCGCAGGGCCAAGCCGTCGTCCGCGCGCTGGGTCGCATCGGGGTATCCGGTGTCAGCGATGTGCGCCAGGGAAAGCGCTTCGAGCTCGAGGTCGATGACTCCGTCACCGCAGAGGACTTGGAGAAGGTAGCCGCCACGCTGCTGGCCAATACCGTCATCGAGGACTACGAGGTTGTTGGGCTGGAGGTCAAGTAAGTGACCGCCACAATCGGAGTAATCACTTTCCCCGGAACCCTGGATGATGTGGATGCCGCTCGCGCTGCCCGCACCGCCGGCGCAGAGGTGAAAAGCCTCTGGCACGCAGATACCGATCTGCACGGCGTGGATGCGGTAGTAGTGCCGGGCGGTTTTTCTTATGGTGACTACCTGCGCTCGGGCGCCATTTCCGCGCTCGCGCCGGTGATGCAGTCCGTTATTGATCGTGCCAAGCAAGGCATGCCGGTGCTCGGCATTTGCAATGGCTTCCAGATCCTTACCGAAGCGGGCCTGCTGCCAGGCGCGCTGACCCGCAATAAGGGACTGCACTTCCACTGCACCGATACCTACCTCGAGGTGGCCAATTCCACCACCGCGTGGACCAGCGAGTTTGAGCAGGGCCAGAAGATCCTGGTGCCGGCCAAGCACGGCGAGGGCCGCTTCCAGGCCGGCGATGATGACATCGCCCGCATCGAGGGCGAGGGCCGCGTGGTCTTCCGCTACACCGATAATTACAACGGTTCCGTCAACGGCATTGCCGGTGTCAGCGATGAGTCCGGCCGCATCGTCGGCCTTATGCCGCACCCCGAGCACGCCATTGACACGCTAACCGGCCCATCCACCGACGGACTGGGACTTTTCGTATCCGCCATCAAGGCCGTCGCCCAGGCGCCGGCGGTTTAAGGAGGCCATTTTCATGACCGTTCATAATGACACCGTAGAAAAGGCGCAGTCCACCCCGGACGAGCAGCAGCCCTACGCGGAGTTGGGCCTCAAGGATGACGAGTACCAGCGCATCCATGACATCCTGGGCCGCCGCCCCACCGATGCGGAGCTGACCATGTACTCCGTCATGTGGTCGGAGCACTGCTCCTATAAGTCTTCCAAGACGCACCTGCGTTATTTTGGCGAGACCATGACCGAGGAGATGGGGGAGAAGATCCTCGCCGGCATTGGTGAGAACGCTGGCGTGGTGGACATTGGAGACGGCAACGCGGTGACCTTCCGCGTGGAGTCCCATAACCACCCCTCCTACGTGGAGCCTTACCAGGGTGCGGCCACCGGCGTGGGCGGCATCGTCCGCGACATCATGGCTATGGGCGCTCGCCCGATTGCCGTGATGGATCAGCTGCGCTTTGGGCCTGCCGACGCCCCCGATACCAAGCGTGTCCTGCCTGGCGTTGTTTCCGGCGTGGGTGGCTACGGCAACTCCCTGGGCCTGCCCAATATTGGCGGCGAGACCGTCTTTGATGAGACCTATGCCGGTAACCCGCTGGTCAACGCCCTGTGCGTGGGCACCCTCAAGGTCGATGACCTCAAGCTGGCCTTTGCGTCCGGCAAGGGCAACAAGGTCATGCTCTTCGGCTCCCGCACCGGTCTGGATGGCATCGGCGGCGTGTCCGTGCTGGCTTCCGATACCTTCGAGGACGGCGCCGAGCGCAAGCTGCCGGCCGTGCAGGTGGGCGACCCCTTCGCCGAGAAGGTCCTCATCGAGTGCTGCCTGGACCTCTACCACGCCGGCGTGGTCGTTGGCATTCAGGACTTGGGCGGCGCGGGCCTGGCCTGCGCTACCTCCGAGCTGGCTGCCTCCGGCGATGGAGGCATGGAGGTCAACCTCGATAACGTGCCGCTGCGCGCGCAGAATATGACCGCGGCCGAGATCCTCGCCTCCGAGTCCCAGGAGCGCATGTGCGCCGTTGTGGCTCCAGAGAACGTAGCCAAGTTCCGCGAAATCTGCGAGCACTGGGACGTCACCTGTGCGGAGATCGGCGAGGTCACCGAGGGCAACCACCTGGTCATCCGCCACCAGGGCGAGGTCGTAGTGGATGCCCCGGCCGGCACCATTGCAGACGAGGCTCCGGAGTATGACCGCCCGTATGCTCGCCCGGAGTGGCAGGACGAGCTGCAGAAGTACCAGGGCACCGACAAGCGCGGCCTGGTTGAGTCCCTGCAGAAGCTCGTGTCCTCCCCGGCGCTGTGCTCGCGCGATTTCATCATGAACCAGTATGACCGCTACGTGCGCGGCAATACCGTCCAGTCCCACCACGCGGACGCCGGCGTCCTGCGCATCGATGAGGAGACCGGCCGCGGCGTGGCCGTTTCTGCCGATGCGTCCGGCCGCTACACCAAGCTGGATCCGAATATGGGCGCCCGCCTCGCGCTGGCTGAGGCCTACCGCAACGTCGCCGTCACCGGCGCCAAGCCCGTCGCGATCACCAACTGCCTGAACTACGGCTCCCCGGAGAACCCCGACGTTATGTGGCAGTTCCGCGAGTCTGTGCATGGGCTTGCCGACGCCGCCGTGGAGCTTTCCATCCCCGTCTCCGGCGGCAACGTCTCCTTCTACAACCAGACCGGCGAAGAGCCGATCCTGCCCACCCCTGTGGTGGGCGTGCTGGGCGTTATCGATGACGTACACAAGGCCATCGGCAACGAGCTGGGCACCGTGGGCGAGAAGGAAGTGCTCATCGCCCTGGGTGAAACCAAGGAAGAGTTCGGCGGCTCCATCTGGCAGCAGGTCAGCGCCGATACCTCCGATGCTTCCTCTCTCAATGGTCTGCCGCCGCAGGTGGATATGGCCAACGAGAAGCGCCTGGCCGAGTTCTTCCACGGCAATGAGCTGCTCACCGCGGCACACGATATCTCCGAGGGTGGCCTTGCCGTCACCGCCTTTGAGATGGCAAAGCGCGCCGGTGCGACTGCCGACGGCGCCGGCCTCGGCCTCAACCTGGACCTCACCGCGGTCCACGAGGACGAGTTTGTCGCCGCCTTCTCCGAGTCCGCCTCCCGCGTGCTCGTGGCCACCACCGCCGACCGCGCCGATCAGGTCCTCACCCGCGCCGGCGAGCTGGGCATCCCAGCCGCCATCGTTGGTGAGACCACCGAAACCGGCGCCCTCACCCTCGGCGGCGAGTCCGTCGCCATCTCCCAGCTGGTCGCCGCCTGGTCCGCCACCCTGCCGGACCTCTTCGACCACGCTGTGGGCGCTAACTCCGTAGTGGAGTAAGCCGCCCGCACTCCCGTCGCACAACGACGCGGACACAAGTTAAGCCCAGCTTCGGCTGGGCTTTTCTTCTGCGCAAGATCCTTAGTGCAGCCCTTTATTTTCATCAACCCACTGGTCGATGCGCTTAAAGATGGCATCCGAGAGCGCCTCATTGTGGTACTTCGAAAACATCGTGGTTCCCTTGCGCATCTGGCCCAGAGCAAGCTCGCGTGCCGCGAGCAGGATGGCATCGTCCATCAAGAGCTCCTTGATGAGAAAGTCACCCATGATGCTAACTACTTTCACGGGACCCGCAGAACGATAACTATGGGAATAGACATAGTCCCTCATATACGGGGGCGCCTGGTAGGTATCGGCCACATTGAGAATGGTCAAGGGGGTCCAATCTCCGTTCTCGTAATCGCGCAGGAGCCTTAGGTACATCATTTCCACGTTATTGACGCTGAGAGTAGCCACACGTTTGTCCGTGGAGGTCCTGTTGGTCGAAGGCATTGCGGTGACAGTCCAGGTCTTCTTTTCGGTCAGGTGCGGGTAGGGAATGACATAGGCTACGTACGCAGCAAGGGATTTGAGCGCTTCTTCGAAGTGAGGTTGCTGCTGTAGCTCAGCAAATTTCTTATTGGATAGGGTGCGTTCGCGAGCCAGTTCGGCCCTGCCTCCGATGTGGATTTCTTCGTCATCGGTTGCTTCAACGTCGAGCCATGCTGCTTGCTCTTGCTGGTCGATGAGATCGTCCAAAGGAGAATCGCCCAAGGGCTGCGCTAGGAGTGTCTTATTGCGCAGAAGAATTCCAGATCTACGGCGCCGCTGAATCTCGCTGTATTCGGCCATGTTGAGGTTGTCCGCGGGAACCTCAGCGAAGTTGATGGCGATGATATCCGGGTAGGTCCGCCGGTGCTTAGCCAGGCGGATGGGGAAGTGAATTGTTTGGCCCACATACTGCTCGCCGTTGGAGAATTCAAGCACATAGATGCCGCATTCATTTTTCAAGGACAACACCGCAGACGGAGCTAGATCCGACGTAAAGTTCCATCGTTTGAATTGCAGCCTGTCCATAATCTAACTCCTTGAAAATCTTTAAGCAGCCGACCTAATTTTTGCCGAGTCTTGGTCACGAGTGCAACAGAATTTAGGCACAATACTTGTATGTCAAAATTCTCTGAGGTATTGGATCAACTGCGCGAAAACCAACCAAAGGCGAAGTATGGCATAGCTTTTGAAAAGCTAATGGTCAACTATTTCAAGACCGATCCCACGCTGAAAGCACAGTTCGATGAGGTCTACCGATGGACTGATTGGCGCTACAACGGTGGCACCGCTGATACTGGCATCGACCTAGTCGCCCACCGCGTAGATGACGGCACGTGGATGGCCATCCAGTGCAAGTTCTACGCATCAAATGCGCGTATCCAGAAATCTCATCTCGATTCCTTCTTTGAAGCTTCAGGGCATTCCTTCGAGACCGAAAATGGCAGCGAATATTTTGGCAGCCGCATGATTATCTCCACCACGGATCATTGGTCTTCACATGCGGAAGCGGCGTTGGCTAACCAGATGATTCCCACCAGCCGTATCGGCATTTCGACCATTGCCGAGTCCCCGATCAACTGGGATGTGGCGTTCCCAGGCTCTGAGGTTCGGGACAAAAATATCCAAATTAACCTTTCTCAGCGCGAAACTTTCGAACCGCGTCCTCATCAGCAGACGGCCATTGATAAGGCCATTGAGGGATTTAAGACCCATGATCGCGGCAAGCTCATCATGGCCTGCGGTACCGGCAAGACTTTCACCGCACTGCGCCTGGCGGAGCGCGTAGCAGAAGAAAATGGTGGCAAAGCCCGCATTCTATTCCTCGTTCCTTCCATCTCCTTGTTGTCGCAGACACTAAAGGAGTGGACCGCTCAAGGCCGCCTAGACATGCGTGCCTTTGCAGTGTGCTCGGACTCCAAGGTCTCAAAGAAGGCGGAAGACATCGCGGTCTATGACCTCGAGGTCCCCGTATCTACGGACGGTGAAGAGATTACGCAGCGCTTTGCTACTGGCAAGCGCGCTAAGGGTCTCAATATCGTCTTCTCTACCTATCAGTCCCTGCCAGCGGTCCATGAAGCGCAGCAGCAGGGCCTGGATGATTTTGATTTGGTCATCTGCGACGAGGCCCACCGCACCACTGGTATTACCTTGGCCGGTGAGGATGCCAGCAACTTTGTCCGCATCCATGATGCTGGCTATATCCGGGCGGCAAAGCGCCTTTATATGACCGCCACGCCAAGACTTTATGACGACGCGGTAAAGGGCAAAGCAGCTGAGCACTCAGCCGAGTTGACCTCCATGGATGATGAGGGAATTTATGGCCCCGAGTTCTACCGCCTTGGCTTTGGGGAGGCCGTGGATAAAGGCCTGCTTACGGATTACAAGGTCTTGGTCATGACAGTGGATGAGTCGGTGGCTGCGGAAGCGATGACCCGCACTGATGACAACCAGATAAACCTCACCACGGCCTCTGCGATGATCGGTGCCTGGAATGGTTTGGCCAAGCGCTCTGGTGAATTGCAGGGCAAGAAAGGCGGCTTTGAGGAAAACGCCCAGCCTATGCAGCGCGCTGTCGCCTTTGCCAAAGACATTAAGTCCTCACAGCTCATCGCTGATACCTATCCTTCGCTCATCGCCACCCACCAAGAGCTGCTCAAGGATAAGGCAGTGCTGAACGATGTCTCCTTGACTAACGTTGATCTGCGCGTTGCTGCACAGCACGTTGATGGCGGTATGAACGCCATGGAGCGTGGCACCAAACTTTCCTGGATCGAATCCCCAGCGGATGAAAACGAAAGCCGCATGCTTACAAACGCCCGCTGCCTGTCGGAGGGCGTGGATGTGCCGGCGTTGGATGCGGTCGTATTCTTTAATCCACGCAACTCCATGGTGGACGTGGTCCAGTCCGTAGGCCGCGTGATGCGTAAATCTGCGGGCAAGGATTACGGTTACATCATCTTGCCGGTGGCGGTGCCACCGAATGTTCCGCCTTCGGAAGCGCTTAACGATAATCAGCGCTTCAAGGTGGTGTGGCAGATTCTCAACGCGCTGCGCGCCCACGATGATCGCTTTAACGCCAAGGTGAATTCGATTGCGCTTAACGGAGCGAATGCGCAAGATGAACTGCCCATTGACGTCAACCATGTGTCTGGTGACGAAGAGAAAAGCGATAAAGAAAAGCTTGATGGGGCAGATAACGCTAATTCCGCTGAGGCGTTCGACGATGCTACGGCCATGACGCAGCAGATTGCATTGTTCTCGTTAGAGCAATGGCAAGAGGCAATTTACACAAAGTTGGTGGATAAGGTTGGCACCCGCACCTACTGGGAAGATTGGGCCGATGACGTGGCCACCATCGCGGAGAACCAGGTCACGCGCATTAAGTCCTTGCTGGAAGGCGCGGATGGCAACCTACGCAAGGAATTTGATGACTTTGTCGAAGGCTTGCGCAATAACCTCAACGATGGCATAAGCGACGAAGACGCCATCTCGATGCTCTCTCAGCACCTGATCACCGCACCAGTATTTAACGCATTGTTTGAAAACCATAATTTCATTACCCACAACCCGGTGGCCCAGGTGATGGAGAAGATGGTTAACGCTCTGTCCAAGGCGAACCTTGATACCGAGACCGAATCCCTGGAGAAGTTCTACGAGTCCGTGCGCGTGCGTGCTTCTGAGGTGACCTCCGCTTCAGGCAAGCAGCAGGTGATTAAGGAACTGTACGAGCGCTTCTTCCGCAAGGCCTTCAAGAAACAAGCTGAGGCGCTCGGGATCGTCTACACCCCAGTGGAAATCGTGGACTTCATCCTGCGCGCCGCTGACGAGGTCTCCCAGAAGCACTTTGGCAAGGGTCTGAGCGATGAAGGCGTAAGTATCCTCGATCCCTTCGCGGGTACTTCGACGTTCATGGTCCGCTTGCTGCAATCCGGGCTTATCAAACCGGAGGACCTAGCCCGCAAGTACGCCAATGAACTCTTTGCTACAGAGATCATGCTGTTGGCTTACTACGTTTCCGCCGTCAATATTGAGACCACCTACAACGCCCTGCGCGAAGAAGCCGCGCAGCGCAACGGTGAGCCGGCACCGGACTACGTACCGTTCACCAACATCGCTCTAGCAGATACCTTCCAAATCCACGAAGACGGCGACATTCCAGACCTCAACATCTTTCGAGAGAACAACGAGACCATCGAGCGCCAAAAGAATGCACCCATCAACGTAGTAATTGGTAACCCACCGTACTCAGTTGGTCAAAAGTCTGCGAATGACCTCAATGCGAATCAGAAGTATCCAAGTCTAGATGCGCGGATCTCGGACACTTATGCCGCTAGGTCCACCGCAACAAATAAGAACTCACTTTATGATTCCTATCTGCGTGCCTTCCGTTGGGCGACTGACAGAATTGGAGATCAGGGTGTAGTTGTTTTTGTCACGAATAATGGTTGGATTGATGGAAACACAGGCGATGGTATCCGCTTGTCCATGGCGGAGGATTTCACTGACCTCTACATTTTTAATCTAAGGGGTAATTCTCGCACTGCCGGAGATCTCGCGAAACGGGAAGGAGGAAATGTATTTGATATTCGAGTAGGAATTTCTATTGCCATCGGTGTCAAGGACGAAAACCAAAAGTCGTTTGAGTTGCATTATGTAGCTTCGCCTGACTATGCCTCCAAGGCACAAAAGATTGAAGATGTGGTTAATGCAACGATCGGCAATTTGGATTGGCAGTCAATTGCTCCCAACAAGGATGGGGACTGGCTGAATCAGCGTTCGGAAGACTTTGTAACCTGGCCGGTCATCGGTGAGAAAAGAGGGACTTCGACAACGTTTTTTGAAAAGTTTTCAGCGGGTTTAAAGACTGGACGAGACACGTGGGCTTACGCGCAGACTGAAGGACTGTTGGTGTCGAGACTCTTAAGGCTGACCACTGTTTACTCGGAAACACTCCCGGTACTACAAAAATGGATCAGTGATAATGCCCTTACAAATCCGAACGCTTCTGATACGACAGAGTTCCTGAAACTTAATCCCGATTTTGCCAATTCGAAGAAGATTTCATGGACCGAAAATCTCAAGCGATTGGCGGCAAAGAATGAACAAGTTCCAGTGAAGAGGGAGAGGATTTATGGCTCCCTTTATCGTCCTTTCACTAAGGTGAAATCCTACTTCGAGCCCGCTCTCAACGATAGGCAATACCAACTCCCGTCTATGTTCCCAACCCCGGAGCACTCCAACATTGGCTTCTATGTTGTCAATCCGGGAAGCGCTAAGCCGTTTTCCACTATTGCTGCGGATTTGATACCAGACCTTGCAATGTGGGGAAGTAATGCTGGCCAGTTCTTCCCCCGCTTCACTTGGAGCCCAGCTGAGGCCGATGATGGTGGCTTGTTTGGTGAGGGGGACGTCGCCAAGCAGGGCGAATCCAGCATCTATGGCAAGGTCGGTGAGGTTGTTGATGGGTATGTACGCGTGGACAACATCACTGATGAGATTAAGGCGCTGTATCGGGAGGCGTTGGGCGCTGATGTCACGGGTGATGACATCTTCCACTTCGTTTATGGCAAGCTGCATGATCCGGGCTATCGCACTAAGTATGCGGCGGACTTGAAGAAGATGCTGCCGCATATTGAAACGCCTTCCTCGCGTGCGGAGTTCGATAAGTTTGCTGCGGCTGGTAAAAAATTAATGGACCTGCATGTGAACTATGAATCCGTGGAACCCTGGCCGCTAGATATCCAGGTTAAGGGTGATGAGTCCGACCGTGAGACTTGGCGTGTACTCAAAATGAAGTGGGCCAAGCGTAAGGACCCGGAGACAGGCAAAAACGTCAATGACGTGACCAAACTGATTTACAACAAGCGCGTGACTATCGCTGGCATTCCTGCGGAGTCGGGTGAGTACATGCTGGGCTCGCGCTCAGCGGTGGCGTGGTTGATTGACCGCTACCAGGTCAAAAAAGATAAGACCTCCGGTATTGTCAATGACCCGAATGATTGGGCCGATGAGGTGGGCAATCCGCGCTACATCGTGGATCTAATTGGCAAGGTCACTCGAGTGGCGATGGAGACGGTGCGCATTGTTGATGGGCTGGTAGAGGAAGGCTCGGCTGCGGAAAGTTAGCAGCGTTTCGAGGCGATTTTCCTTGAAGCCCTCCGGCCACGCCCGTAGACTTACGGTATCGTAAGTTCCTTGTTGGGGTTCGTTGCGGCTAGCAGAAGGGAAGTACCTCGTGGCACAGATTCATGCGGATAGTGCGCCGGGGCCGGGCCTTGTCCAGCGCACTTACTGGATGGCGGATCGTGGCCCGAGGCCGCTGAGCCGTGGTTGGGGGCATGCAATAGCGGCGTTATTGTCGGTGATTGCCTCCACCGTGCTCATTACCTTTGCGTGGATGACGCTGCAGTGGTGGCAGGGGCTTGGCGTAACTGTTTACGGCGTGGGGCTGGTGGGCCTCTTTGGCGTCTCGGCGCTCTACCACCGCTACCCGTGGGCGAGTGCGCGTGCCGTGCAGTGGTGGCGGCGGGCGGACCACGCGACCATCTCGGTGTTTATTGCGGCGACGTATACGCCGCTGTGTCTCATTGTGCTTTCGCCGGTGCAAGCGGCGTGGATGCTGGCCGTCGCTTGGGGTGGTGCCGTCTTAGGTGCGGTGCTCAACTTGGTGTGGATCAACCACCCGCGCTGGTTGGACGTGGTGGTCTACCTAGCGCTGGGCTGGCTGGTGCTGCCGCTTTTGCCTACGCTGTGGACGCAGGCTGGTGCGGCCGTCGTCTGGCTGCTCTTCGCCGGCGGCGTGGTCTACTCGCTCGGTGCGCTGGTCTATGGCTTTAAGTGGCCAGGGCGCAATGCGCGCTACTACGGCTACCACGAGCACTTCCACACCGCGACCATCGCAGCAGCGGTGGTGCACCTTGTCGCGGTGTGGATGGTCGTGGTTCAGGGGGCTGCTTAGTCGGCGTCGGGGAAGAGCTCCGCGGGATCGGTGTCGGTGCTGATTGCGGCGGCTAGCAGCATGCGGGCTTGGGGAGCACGCAGGGTGCCAGAGGAGATGACGCCGGCGTCGGCAAGCGTGGCACCGCCACCGGCCCCGCCGTAGATGCCCTCCACCGGGCCGTGATCCACGCGGGTGGTGAGCACAACCGGAACCTTCTTGGCCGCGGCCTTAGCGGCCTGGGCCAACTCGTCGCCGATATTGCCGGCGCCCATTCCCTCAATCACGATGCCTTCGGCGCCGCTGTCCAAGGAGCGCTGGATAAGGTCAGCCGGCGCGCCGGGGTAGGCGGCGATGATATCGACGCGGGTATTGCCCAGCGGCTGATGCTTCAGAGCCTTTGGGCGCTTAGGCTGCTTCTTGCCATTGTTATTGGCAAAGCCATCGGCCTTCGACGTATCGGACTTAAAAGCGCCGCGGGCAGGGATGACGTGATCCGCAAAGGCAATGAAGGTACCGCGGCCCTTGTTCGAAGGGTCAGTTACGGTCTTGACCGCGAGCGCCAAGTTGTCCGGACCATCGGGATCCGGGTCATCAAAGGGGCGCATCGCTCCGGTAAGGGCTACCGGCTTATCGCTGTCTTGGAAGGTATCGACGGCGATGGCGGTCTCTTCCATGGAATCGGTGCCGTGGGTGACCACTACGCCATCGACATCATCACGCTGTAGTTCCTTATTTACGGCCTCGATGATGGTATCGGTATCGTCCAAGGTCATCGCGGAAGAATCCAACTTGGCAATGTCTTTGACCTCTAGCGTGAGCTTGTCCTTGTCAAAGGTGCCGGAGAGGGGCTCCACCAGCTTGGAGCCGGTAACGGTGGGAACCACCGCACCAGTTTTATCGTGCGTGCTGGCAATGGTGCCGCCGGTGGAAAGGACCACCACGTGGCCCTCGGCAGTGGCGTGTGGGCCCTCGTTTTCCGCTGCGGAGGCCTCGGTGGTCTCTGCGGGTGCGGCGCTGGTCGCGCTGTGTGGCGCGGAGGACTCGGGTGCCGCGGCCGAGGTTTGCTCCTCGGGGTGGCTATCCGGATTCTGGCAGGAAGCCAAAAGGCAAGCGGAAGCGACTAGAGCAAGGCCGGCACGGGCCGAGCGACGCATTGTTGAGGTGTGCATAGTCCCTCGTTTCTGTGTGTGGGAGGCGAAAGCGGGCGGCGGGAATCGTCGGCCGCATATACGTCTATCTAACGCAGAAAGACGGGGAGCCCGCTGCCACTATGGACTTGCTAACACCGAAACGAGGGGATAACAGCTAGTCGATGTGCTGATTCGACGGCGCCACCACTAGCGGCTTCGGCGAGTACTTGGCGCGCAGTCCGCGCAGGAGGGTGGCGTGCTCGGCCAGGCGCTTGTCTTCCTCGGTATGCGGGTGGAAGGGGCGGGCTACCTGCGGCTGGCCATCGTGGTCCAGGGCGATATAGGCCACGGTGGCATGAATGGCGGTCTGCAGGTTATCGCGGCCACCGCGGGGATTGCCGGAGCGGACGTGGATGGACATCTGCATGGAGCGGGTATCGGTGCGCATCATGCGAGCGTCGACCTCGATGAGATCACCGATGGAAATAGGCCTGTAGAAGCGGATGCCGCCGGCGTAGACAGCAACGGTGCGCTCGGCGGACCACTCCATGGTGCAAGCTGCACCGGCCTCATCGATCCACTGCATGGCGGTGCCGCCGTGGACTTTGCCGCCCCAGTTGACGTCGGTGGGCTTGGCCAGGAAGCGGTTGACCATGCGCGGGGCGTCGGAAGGCCCGTTGTAGGTTTGCTTTTCCATCTCTTCCTCGATGGCCTTGCGCAGCTCAATGCGGGACTTGGCGGCCTCTTCCACGCGGCGTTGCTCATCGGTCTCCGGAACGAAGGGCGGCACTGGGGTGGACTTGCCGGTGGCAGGGTCCTTGGCTACGAAGATGACCAGGCAATCGCAGGCGCGGGTAAAAATGCCTTCGCGCGGGTCGGCAGAGAGCACCTCGTTGACGATGTGCATGGAGGAACGGCCGGTCATAGCGATGCGCGAGCGGACCTCCACGATGTGCCCGGAAGGGATCGGCCGGGTGAAGTGAATATGGCCCACGTATGCGGTCACGCAGTACTGGCCGGACCATTGCACGGCGCAGGCATAGGCCGCCTTGTCAATCCATTCCAGGACGCGGCCACCGCTGATGCCGGGGGCGCCGGCCATGGTGACGTCGGTTGGCGATGCCATAAAGCGCAGCGTCAGCGCCGGCGATTTCTGATTTTCCGCAACGGAAGGCGTAGGTGACATAAACAACAAGATAACAGTAGCTATGATGTAGCTATGAAAAAGCCCGTCGATCCCGCAGCCACCCGCGCGGCCGTTATGGCCATCAAAGACTGGATTGCCGCCCCGGCGGAGCACGATAAGCCTGGTAGGGCCCTGCTTGCCGACGCCGTACGTCGCACCGCCCGCACCCTCGAGGCCGACGCGCCGGGCCATTCCGTGGAGCTGCGCGTACCCCCATTTGTTGCGGTGCAATGCATTGAAGGGCCCCGCCATACTCGCGGCACCCCACCCAATGTGGTGGAGACCGACCCGGAAACCTGGCTGCGCCTCGCCACCGGATTGGCGGACTGGGAAGAGGTCGTAAGCACTGGTCGCGTCGATGCTTCCGGCTCCCGCGCGGGCGAAATTGCGCAGTGGTTGCCGCTTATTCCGTTAGTTTCCGGCGGCGCGACAGGCTAATATAAACGCCGTGGTAGAAGTACATACTCCTAGTATCACCAATCTTGACGATCATAATGAGCAGGAGCCCCGCGAAGAGTGCGGCGTCTATGGCGTGTGGGCTCCCGGGGAGGAAGTCTCCAAGCTGACCTACTTTGGTCTCTTCGCCCTGCAGCACCGTGGCCAGGAGGCTGCCGGCATTGCGGTGGGCGATGATGACCGCATCGTCGTCTTCAAGGACATGGGTCTCGTGGCCAATATCTTTGATGAGTCCACCCTGTCCGCCCTCCAAGGAAACGTAGCGGTGGGCCACACGCGCTATTCCACCGCCGGCGGCAAGGAATGGTCCAATGTCCAGCCGATGTTTTCTACCTCCTCCACCGGGGTAGACATCGCCCTCGGTCACAACGGCAACCTGGTCAACTACCTGGAGCTGCGCGAGGAGGCCGTGCAGCGCGGGCTAATTAAGCCGCACGAGGAGTCCGTATCTGACTCTATGTGCTTGTCTATGCTGCTTGCCGACGGCGTGGATGAAGACACCTCCGTCTTCGACTCCGCTCGTGACTTGCTCCCGCGCGTGAAGGGCGCATTCTGCCTGACCTTTACCGATGGTCACACCATGTACGCCGCGCGCGACCCGCACGGCGTACGCCCGCTGGTCCTCGGCCGCTTGGCCAAGGGCTGGGTGGTGGCCTCCGAGACCTGTGCGCTCGATATCTGCGGCGCTCAGTTCATCCGCGAAATTGAACCCGGCGAGCTCGTCGCCATCGATGAGGCTGGCATCCGATCCGTGAACTTCGCGCCAGCCAAGCGCCACGGCTGTGTCTTCGAGTACGTCTACTTGGCCCGCCCGGATAGCGATATCAAGGGCCGTTCCGTCAACGCCTCCCGCGTGGACATCGGCCGCCGCTTGGCCCGCGAATACCCGGCCGAGGGCGCGGACCTGGTCATCCCGGTTCCCGAATCCGGCAACCCGGCCGCCGTGGGCTATGCCCGCGAATCCGGCATTACCTTCGCCCACGGCTTGGTCAAAAACGCTTATGTGGGCCGCACCTTCATCCAGCCCACCCAGACCCTGCGCCAGCTGGGCATCCGCTTGAAGCTCAACCCGCTGCGTGAAGTCATTAACGGCAAGAAGCTCGTCGTGGTGGATGATTCCATCGTCCGCGGCAATACCCAGCGCGCGCTCATCCGCATGCTGCGCGAGGCCGGCGCCGCCGAGGTGCACGTGCGCATCGCCTCCCCGCCAGTGAAGTGGCCGTGCTTCTACGGCATCGACTTCGCCTCCCCGGGCGAGCTGATTGCCAACGCCAGCCCCTCCGACGATCCGGAAACCGTCTGCGCCACTATCTGTGACACCATCGGCGCCGATTCCTTGGGCTTTGTCTCCATCGAGGAGATGGTGGCCGCCACCGAACAGCCCCGTTCCGAGCTGTGTACCGCCTGCTTCTCGGGCGAGTACCCACTCGGCCTGCCCGCCGGAAACTCCAATGCAGACGCCGTGCGCACCCTGCTCGGCACCGAATAACAAAGGACACCTGAAACCATGAGTGACAATACTTACGCAGCAGCCGGCGTCAGCATCGAAGAGGGCGACCGTGCCGTGGAACTTTTCGCCCCGCACGCCAAGCGCGCCACCCGCCCTGAGGTTCTGGGCGGTCTTGGCGGCTTTGCCGGCCTGTTCAAGCTCGGCGATTACAAGGAGCCCATCCTCGCCGCCGGTTCCGACGGCGTCGGCACTAAGTTGGCCGTGGCCCAGGCCATGGATAAGCACGACACCATCGGCATCGACCTCGTCGCCATGTGCGTGGATGACCTCGTTGTCTGCGGCGCGGAGCCACTCTTCCTGCAGGACTACATCGCCGTGGGCAAGGTCGTGCCGGAAAAGGTAGCCGAGGTAGTCAAGGGCATCGCCGAGGGCTGTGTGCAGGCCGGCGCCGCGCTGCTGGGCGGCGAGACCGCCGAGCACCCCGGCATGATGGAAGAAAACGAATACGATGTCTCCGCCACCGCGGTCGGCGTCGTTGAGGCCGATGGTGTACTCGGCCCAGACAAGGTCCGTGATGGCGACGTACTCATCGCCATGGGCTCTTCCGGCCTACACTCCAATGGCTACTCCCTGGCCCGCCACGTCCTGCTGGAGCAGGCTGGCATGCCTCTCGACGGCCACGTGGAAGAGCTTGGCCGCCCCCTCGGCGAGGAGCTGCTGGAGCCCACCCGCATTTACGCCAAGGACTGCCTGGCGCTGGCTAGCGAGTGCTCCGTATCCACCTTCTGCCATGTCACCGGTGGTGGACTGGCTGGCAACCTCGAGCGCGTCATCCCAGAAGGCCTGGCGGCCGATATTAACCGCGCCACCTGGACCCCGGGCCAGATCTTCAAGCTCATCTCCTCGGTGGGCAAGGTGGAGCTGGCGGAAATGGAGAAGACCTTCAACATGGGGGTCGGCATGATTGCCGTAGTCAATCCTGAAGACCGTGACCGTGCCCTGGCAATGCTTACCGCACGCCACATCGATGCGTGGGAGCTGGGCACCGTCCGCTCCGCTTCCGGCGAGGAGCCGCGCGTGGTCATGCACGGCGAGCACCCCAACTTCTAGCGGGGCCCTGCCCCTGCCAGGGGAAGGTATGAGGAAGGGCCCTAGGAGATTTCCTAGGGCCCTTGAGCTATCCGGCGGCGAGCGGAAGATTAGCGTTCGTCGCGGTCGTCATCATCCCATTCGTCGACGTAGTCGGCGTATGGGTCATCCTCTTCATAATCGCGGGAGTCACCCTCTTGCTGTGCGGCGAGTTCCCGTTGCAGGGACTCGATATCCATCTCGGGTGAGTTGTACTTGAGCTGGCGTGCAACTTTGGTCTGCTTTGCCTTTGCGCGTCCGCGTCCCATGTGCATGACCCCCTTGGGTTAGTAGGGCGCGCCAGGGATTCTTGGGCGCCCCATCGACTTGTCTATTGAGTATCTTCCTGTAAGACACAATAGCCTGTGTGACGAAAAAATTCCGCACCGCCCCCTAGCTAGTGGGAGATTTAGCGCCCGCGCAGCCGGTTTACTGCCTCGCGCCCAGCCTTGGGGCCCTCATCCTCGGGGATGGAGGAAGGATCGATAGACGCCGCGGTATCGCCCACTTCTAGGGCGCCGACGTCCAGCGCAGAGCGCTTCACTAGGCCTAGGGCGATGGGGCCGAAATCGCAGTCATCCACAATCGTGCCGATGCGGCCTACCTTACGTCCATTGAAAGTAATGTCATCGCCCACATTTGGACGTTGCGGCGCGGAGCCGTCGAGGTGCAGCTGCACCAATAGGCGAGGAGAGCGGCCCAGATTTTCTACGCGCGCCACCGTTTCCTGGCCGCGGTAGCAGCCCTTACTGAGGTGAACGTGGGCCGGATTGGCGGCGCTGCGGCTGATCCACTGCGGTACCTCGTGGGGGATGGACTTATTATCCAGATCCGCCGCCAGCTCCGGCTCGCGGGCGCGGACGCGCTCGGCAGTAAACGCCATGAGCCCCGCTAGCCGTGCACCGGATTCCTCCAGGTGTTTCGTTGCCTCGACCAAGGATTCGCGCGGAATGCCCAGGTCAACGCGCTTGATTCCCGGCCACTGGACCTGGCGGGAAAACTCCACCATGGGTGGAAGCGAAACATCGGCCTCACCCAGAAGAGTGAGTATGGCGATATCGGCTTCCTCTACGGTTACCTCGGACCAAAAGACCATCATGGTGAGGAACTTAAAGAGGGAGTCGAATTGCGCCGCAGGGACGTCGATAAGAAAGGCATCGTCGGTCCGCACGATATCCATGTGGTGGAGGATATGGCCTTGGATGTCCAGGTCGAGGGCGCCGGCGGTGAAACCCACGGGGGCGTCGTCAAGCTTTTGTGAAAGCAGATTATTCAGAAACTCGGCGGCGTCCTTGCCGCTCACGCGAATGACGCGGCGCTGGGAGCGGTCAATGACGATGGTGCCGCCATCGGCGGCCCGTTGCTCGCCCAGCGGATTGCCATAGTGCCAGGCCACGCCCTGGGCATCGAGTACGGTCGCGTCCTGGTGCTCCGCGGCACCGGCGCGCTGCAGAAGAGGCGAAGAATAACTCACAACTACCGATGGTAGGGCATAATCAAAAGTATGAAGTTTTCGCCGCGAAAAGAGCCGGTCATCTACGTTGTGGAGCCCTTTGGAGGGTCGGTACGCAGGCACATGCCCGCGCTGCCTCTCATCTATGCCGACGATGCCGCGGTCACCCGCGGCGACGGCATCTTTGAATCCCTGCTCGTACGCGGAGGCAAAGCCGCTAACCTGCAGCGCCACGCGCAGCGCTTCTGCGATTCAGCCCGCACGATGAACCTGCCAGAGCCGCCCATGGACAAGTGGGAAGAAGCCACCCGGCTCGCCATCGCGGACTTCTGCGGGGACGAGCAAGGCGATGCTAAATGCACGTGGACCTATACCCGCGGGCGCGCCTCTACGGGGCGGCCGAGCGCGTGGGTTGTTGTGCAGCCGATTGAGGACAAGGTGCTAGAGCAACGCGCCCACGGTGTCGCCGTCATGACAAGCCCCCGCCTGTGGCACGTTGCGGAGGAATTGCCCGCCAAGACGCTCAATTACGCGGCCACCATGGCGATGCTGCGCATGGCGCGGGAGAAGGGCTTTGAGGATCTCATCCTCACCGACCCGGACACCGGAGAAATTCTTGAAGGCGCCACCTCTACCGTGGTGGCCGTCAAGGGCGAGAAACTGCGCACCGCCGCCGGCCGCGGCATCCTGCCCGGCACCACGCAAGCGGCGCTCTTCGCGCACGCCAAAGAGAAAGGCTATCGCTGCAAGGCCAAGCCGCTGACCGTGGAGTATCTGGAAAAAGCGGACTCGGTGTGGTTGGTGTCCTCGGTGCGCGTTGCCGCGCGCGTAACTAGGCTCAATGATAAAAAATTAAAGGCCCCGGACAACGTGGACGTCATCCGAGACCTTATTGATGCAGCGCTTGGGGCTTAGCCGGCGATGCGGGTGAGCTCCGCGGACATGTAGGGGCGCATCTCGCCATCCACCATGCGCTCGTCTACCCAGCCCAGATTGTTATTGGGCATGAGGCCGTACATGCGCTTGCCTGGGCCCAAGTTCTTCGGACCGGTTTCCGTGACCATGGTGGAGGCGGATTCCAGCTGCCATGCGCGGTCATTGAAGGGTTCGCCGTAGAAGATTTCCACGATGCCGGTAGAAGAGGTGTAGGTGACCTCGATTTCATCCTTTTCCGAGATGCGCCAGAAGCCGTTCTCGCGCACAGACGGGCCTTCCGGCTTGCCTTCGGTATCGATCTTCCAAGTACGGGAGCTAAAGGTCAGGTAGTTTTCGCCATCGTGAGCGATGACCAGCTGCTGGCCAAAGGTGTACTCCTGACCCTTCGTATCGTGGGCCTGGCCCTCGCCCTGCCAGACGCCAACAAGGGGGAGAAGTCCCAGCAGGCCGTCGTGCAGCGACGGGCCCTGGCGCAGGTTCGCGGTATCGTCCGGTACCGGGGTATCGCCCAGCTCGAGAGCGGGGATATTGCGGCTAGCGGCGTCCTTCCACTGCTCGGCAGCTTGGTTCACGGCATCGTTGCCGTTGAGTTTTCCAGGATCATTTTCCGGGTGGGAAGCCGCGGTGGTTTCGATGTTTTCAGGGGTGGTTTCATTATTATTTTCGCTCATGGGCGTCCAGCCTAGTCGTGCACCCGCCTTTTTAACTACTAGACTTGGGCCTCGTGCATGCATTGATGATCTCGAATCCAAACTCGACCTCACAAACCAACGCCCTCTTCCGCCAAATCGTTCCTTCCCTACAAGCGGTAGAGGGACTGCACCTCAAGGTTCAATTTACGCATTACCCTGGCCACGCAGAAGAGATGGTCAAGGGAATGACCAGGGACGACTACGACGTCATCATTGCTGTGGGCGGAGACGGAACCGTCAACGAGGTAGTCAACGGGCTCCTCGGTCCGGCGGATGAGCAGCGCCCCGATCCGCAGTCCATCCCGGCGCTGGCCGTAATTCCTACCGGTTCCGCCAATGTTTTTGTGCGCGCCCTAGGGTTCCCCAACACCCCAGTGGAGGCCACCCATGTGCTGGCGCGCATGCTCGACCGGGATCTGCGCCGCACCATCTACCTAGGAACGTGGAACGAGCGGTGGTTTGCCGTCAACGCCGGCTTCGGTTTGGACGCAGACGTGTTGGCGCGAGTGGATCGTGCCCGCGAGCAAGGTTTTGCCGCCACCCCGCTGCGCTACCTCAACGTCGCCATTCGGGCCTGGAGTCGTGCGCGGAAGAACCCACCGCATATTGCGGTGACAGCCGAGTCCAGTGATGGCGAGCGGCTGCACAAGAATGATGTGCCGCTGATGTTTACCTCAAATACCAATCCGTGGACATTCTTGGGCCCGCTGCCGGTGGTGACAAATCCGCGCAACTCCTTTGA
This sequence comes from Corynebacterium sp. c3Ub_189, assembly GCF_039907195.1. Taxonomy (NCBI): domain Bacteria; kingdom Bacillati; phylum Actinomycetota; class Actinomycetes; order Mycobacteriales; family Corynebacteriaceae; genus Corynebacterium; species Corynebacterium sp. c3Ub_189. The sequence continues at coordinate 142,289 of NZ_JASBOF010000003.1, forward strand.
TGAGGGATTGGCTCTGTTTGGGCTGGAGGAGTTTAGCGGGCTCGGCGGCGTCGTCGGCCTGCTGCACCTCTTCGGTGCCGATAAGCGCGGATGGCTCAATACGCTCACCAAAGAAAAGACGGTGGCCTTCGACGACGCCATGCGGGTTGAGCTAGTCTGCCGCGAACCGCAGCGCTTCCAAGCCGATGGAGAATCGGAGGGGCGCTTTGATGCGGTTACCTTGGCCTCCGTGAAGGATGCCATCGAGGTATTCGCCCCGCAGGATAGGAGAGAGGTCCATCAGCGCACGATGAAGGAAGTTCTCCGGGACTTTATTCGTCTGCGCTAGTCTGCGGCGCGGGGCCGACCCGGTGCTTGGTATCGGCGGCCTTCTTTTCCGCCTCTTCCACGGCTTTTTGCTCCGAGCCTTCAATCTCTAGCGGGGAGAGCTGGGCCAGCTGCACCTTAATATTGCGGCGCTGTACCTCGAAGGAAATGGTGCCGCCCTGCATCTTTACCGCGGTTGCTTGGGCCGGAAGAGGTAGCTGCCGGGTATCGAAGTTGAGGGAAAAGGCCTTTTGCAGGCGCTCATCGTCCGTGTCATAGACGTGCATGCGAAACTCCGGACCAACCAGGCGGAGGGTGACCTTGGCGGTGGATTTGTGGGCGTCGCCAGGCAGGGTGCCCGTTAGCTCTGCTTCTGCAGAGGTGCCACCGGAGGGGGAAATATCGTCTGGGTTAGCAATCGAGAGATCGGTAATCCCCAACAAGCGGCCCAGCGCCACACCATCCAAAGAAATGCCGCGCGAGTAGGTGGAAACGGGCGCGCCCTCAATATCTCCATTCATTACCTGCTCTGGGGTGACGGTGATATCGCGCAGCACGGTCGAAGCATTGACCATGCCCAGCTTGGGCACCTCCACATCCAGCGCCTTGACCTCGAGATAAGGGATTTCCTTCGAGGCCGCCGCCCACACGTAGGGGGTGCCGCCGATGAAAACATCCGGCGTATTATCCAGCCGCGAATTGGCTTTCACAGCTTGCGCCACCTTGTGTTCCGTGTGCATAGCCACGCAGGCATCCGCCACCCAGGCCGCAAGGAGCACACACACCACGAGGAGGACGTGCACGATGCGCCGGTCAATCTTTAGAACACTCACCCTTTCATTCTTACCCTACGTATTCTGGGCCCTATGACTAGCAATGCCTTTAAGATTACGGAAGAAGACCTGCCGGACGCCCCGGAGCTGGCTCGCCGCGTAGAAGCGCTGGCTGAGCAGGCTGAACGCCAGGATGGGATGGCGCCGCTGTCGGAGCAATACCTCAACGGTCTTAGTGATTCCCGCCTGGAGCACCGCCACCTGGTGGCCTGGGTAGGGGAGGAACCGTGCGGCGTAGCCGGTTTGGAAGGGTCCACCGCCGAGCTATTCATTGCTCCCGACTTCCGCGGGCAGGGCTATGGTGCCGCGCTTTACGACGCCGCCGCTAAGACCCCCAACCTCCACGCCTGGGCCCACGGGAACCTGCCGGCGGCACAGGCGCTCGCGCACTCCCGCGACCTACAGGTCACCCGCAAGCTGGTGGTCATGGGTATCGGGGGAGAAGAGCTCGCAGCGGCCGCCCGCCCCGAAGGCTTGCCACTGACCGCCTTGAATTACACCGAGACAGTGGATAAGTGGGGCAAGGACTTTGTGGAAGAGCAGTGGCTCAAGGTCAATAACGAGGCCTTTTCCTGGCATCCCGAACAAGGTGGCTGGGATCTCGATCGCCTGCATCGTGGCATGGAGGCAGACTGGTTCGACCCCGCAGACCTGCTTTTCCTGTGGGATACGGCAGATGAGCCGGCACTGGCCGGCTTCCACTGGACCAAGTGGCATGCGGAGGAAACTCCGGGCTTCGGTGAGGTCTACGTGGTGGGCTTGGCGGAAGATTACCGCGGCAAGAAGTTGGGCGGTCCGCTGCTGCAGATTGGCCTGCGCCGCATGGTGGAAAAGGGGGCTCAGCGGGTAATTCTTTATGTAGAAGCGGATAATGATCCGGCACTGAAGGCGTACGAGCGCCTAGGCTTTGAGGTTGATGAAGAACACGTCGTATGGGGCGTGTGTGACTAACGTCATGGGTTGAGCTGTGTTTGTTCACCCAGTGTTTACCTCTTGGCACCCTTTTGGTCAGATCCTGCGGATAGCTTTACACCCTGTGAGTTAACCGCACCTGTGCGCCTGCATCTCGCCTCAGAAGGCGGAGCGGGATGCAGGAAATATCTCTCTAGGAGATGCGGTTTCCTCGGACAATCAATCTCTGATCTGCACCGGAAAGGGTTTTCCCGTGATTCGCAACTTCAAGCGCACTGCCGCAATCTTCGGCATCGTAGCCGCAACCTCCACCGCTCTCGTAGCTTGCTCTGAGGAGTCTGGCTCCTCCTCCGACTCCGCTGGCGGCGAGGACGTCTCCGGCGAGCTCGTCGGCGACGGCGCATCCTCCCAGCAGAACGCAATGTCCTACTTCCAGACTGCGTTCTCCGAGGATCACCCAGACGCTTCCCTGTCCTACAACGCTTCCGGTTCCGGCGCCGGCGTTGAGGCCTTCACCAACGGCCAGGCTGACTTCGCTGGTTCTGACTCCGCTCTGAAGGAAGACGAGGGTGAGGTCGAGGCTGCCGCTAAGCGTTGCGATGGCAACGAGGCATGGCACCTGCCAACCACCATCGGTCCGGTTGCCATCGCCTACAACCTGGGTGACACCGAGATCAACCTCTCCACCGAGACCCTGGGCAAGATCTTCAAGGGCGAAATCAAGAAGTGGAACGACAAGGCCATCGCTGCTGACAACGAGGGCACCGACCTGCCGGACAAGGACATCACCGTCATCTTCCGTTCCGACGAGTCCGGTACCTCCGCAAACTTCCAGAAGTTCCTGAAGGCCGCTACCGGTGACTGGGACTCCGAGGGCAAGCAGTTCCCAGACGCTGTTGGTGAGGGTGCTAACGGCTCCTCCGGCGTTGCTGACCAGGTTGCAAGCATCGATGGTGCTATCACCTACGTCGAGGCCGGCTTCGCAGACCAGAAGGAAGGCGAGGGCGTCAAGAAGGCCAAGATTGACTTCGGCCACGGCCCGGTTGAGCTGTCCACCGAGTCCGTCAACAAGGCTCTGGAGAACCTGGAGTTCAAGAAGACCGACTCCGAGCACAACATGGTTGTTGACTCCGAGGCACTGTTCTCCTCCGACAACGAGGGTGCATACCCGCTCATCCTGACCACCTACAACATCGTTTGCTCCAAGGGCTACGATGAGGAGACCTCCAAGCTGGTCAAGTCCTTCTTCACCACCGTCCTGGATCATCAGGATGACCAGCTGGCTGAGCAGGGCTTCATCCCAGTTGAGGGCGCACACCTGGACAAGCTGAAGGCTGCTGTTGACGCTCTGCAGTAAGCGCTAAAGCTGTAAAAGCTTAATACCTCCCGCCCCCACTGCCGCACACGATTCGCGCTTTGGGGGCGCAGGTATGTAACGATATTTTCCATTTTTAACGCTGAAAAGGATTAACAGTCTCATGGCAGACAATAATCTCACCACGGCTCCAGAGCAGACGGATGCAAACGCCACCTCTGCCGAGCGAGTCTCCAACAGCGGACACGACGAGGTAGTTGCCACCAGCTCCAATAGCGGCGTTAAGCGCCCGGGTGACCGTATCTTCGAGTTCCTGTCCACTGCTTCGGCAACCCTTATCACCGTCATGATTGCCGCCATTGCCGCCTTCCTGCTCTGGCGTGCGGTTCCCGCACTGGGCGTCAACGACGGCGGCCTCATGGGCTTTTTCACTTACGGTGGCCGCTGGGAGACCTCCGATACCTCCGCGATGAAGTTCGGTATCCCAACCATGTTCGGTACCACCGTTCTCATCTCCGTCTTCGCCCTCCTGCTGGCTATGCCGGTGGCCCTAGCCATCGCCATCTTCCTGTCCAACTACGCGCCTGCCCGCTTGGTTAAGCCGCTCGGCTTCCTCGTGGACATGCTCGCTGCAGTTCCGTCCATCGTCTACGGCCTGTGGGGTTGGCAGGTTCTTGGCCCGGCACTGTCCGGCTTCTACTCCTGGCTGGAATCCTGGGCCGGTGGCTTCTTCCTATTCCACGTCTTCGATAACTCGCCGTCGTTTGCAACCGGCCGCAACCTGTTTACTGGTGGCATCGTGCTTGCCGTGATGATTCTGCCGATCATCGCTGCTACCGCGCGCGAGGTCTTCGTGCAGACCCCTCCAGGCCAGGTGGAATCCGCCCTGGCTCTGGGCGCTACCCGCTGGGAAGTTATCCGCATGACCGTTCTGCCATTCGGCATGTCCGGCTACATCGCCGGCTCTATGCTCGGCCTGGGCCGTGCACTGGGTGAGACCATGGCGCTGTACATGGTTGTATCCCCGCTGATTGACTTCCGCTTCTCGCTTTTCGACGGCGGCACGACCTTCGCCACGGCCATCGCCCTGGCATCTGCCGAGTTCGGTAACGAGATGCGCGCTGGTGCCTACATCGCCGCCGGCCTCATGCTGTTCTTGTTGACCTTCGTGGTCAACGCAATTGCCCGCGCCATCGTGAAGAGTAAGTAAGGAGGGGAGGATCAATGACTACGACTACTAATGCCAAGCCTGCCTCCCAAGGCGGCGCGACCTTCCTGGACATCTCCGGCTCCCGCAAGATGACCAATAACATCGCCACCGCGGTGGTCTGGGGCGCAATGATTCTGGCCATGGTTCCGCTGGTGTGGGTTCTGTGGGAACTCATTGCCCGCGGCAGTGGCGTCATCCTCAACCCTGAGTGGTGGACCGCTTCCCAGCGCGGCATCATGAATAGCTCTTCTGGTGGCGGTGCCGCTCACGCCATCGTGGGTACCTTTGTCCAGACCATTCTGGCCTCCATTATCTCTATTCCGATCGGCATCTTTACCGCCATCTACTTGGTGGAGTACTCCAAGGGCGGCTGGCTCGGCCGCATCACCACCTTCATGGTGGACATCCTGTCCGGTGTGCCTTCCATCGTTGCGGCCCTGTTCATCTTTGCCATGTGGATCACTCTGTTCGGCTTTGGCCGCTCCGGCTTCGCCGTGGCGTTGTCCCTGGTGCTGCTGATGATTCCAATTGTGGTGCGCAATACCGAAGAGATGCTACGCGTGGTCCCCATGGATCTGCGTGAGGCGTCCTACGCACTCGGCGTTCCGAAGTGGAAGACCATCGCCCGCATCGTTCTGCCTACCGCACTGTCCGGCATCGTCACCGGCATCATGCTGGCGATTGCTCGCGTGATGGGTGAGTCCTCGCCGGTGCTGGTCTTGGTTGGTTCCTCCTCCGTCATCAACTGGGATGCCTTCAAGGGCTCTCAGTCCTCGCTCCCGCTGATGATGCTGGATATGTACAAGGCCGGCGCACAGCCCGCCGTACTGGACAAGCTCTGGGGAGCAGCGTTGACGCTGGTTATCCTGATCGCCGTCCTCAACATTGCGGCCCGCATCGTTTCCGCGAAGTTCTCGGTTAAGAAGTAAACGCCGTACCACTCGATTCCGCCATACACTTGCTAGAGGAGAAACTCCCAAATGTCTAAGCTCGCGCTCAATGACGTGAACATTTTTTACGGCGACTTCCACGCCGTGCAGAACGTGAACATGCAGATCCCGGCCCAGGCCGTGACCGCATTCATCGGCCCTTCCGGCTGTGGTAAGTCCACCGTGCTGCGCACCATCAACCGTATGCACGAGGTTATCCCTGGCGCCTCCGTGAAGGGTGAAATCCTGCTGGATGGCACCAATATCTACGGACCGAAGGTTGACCCGGTATCCGTACGCAATACCATCGGCATGGTCTTCCAGAAGGCAAACCCATTTCCCACGATGTCCATCGAGGACAATGTGGTGGCAGGCCTGAAGCTGTCCGGTGAAAAGAACAAGAAGAAGCTCAAGGAAGTTGCGGAGAAGTCCCTGCGCGGCGCCAACCTGTGGGATGAGGTTAAGGATCGCTTGGACAAGCCAGGCGGTGGCCTCTCCGGTGGTCAGCAGCAGCGTCTGTGCATCGCCCGCGCTATCGCCGTGGAGCCAGAGGTATTGCTCATGGACGAGCCTTGTTCCGCACTGGACCCGATTTCCACCCTCGCCGTGGAGGACCTCATCCATGAGCTGAAGGAAAACTTCACCATCGTTATTGTGACCCACAACATGCAGCAGGCAGCCCGCGTGTCCGATAAGACCGGCTTCTTCTCCCTAGAAGCAACCGGTAAGCCGGGCCACCTGGTGGAGTTCGACGACACCACCAAGATCTTCGAGAATCCTTCTCAGAAGGAGACCGAGGATTACATCTCTGGCCGCTTTGGCTAAAGAGTAAGAGAGATTGTCCGAGAGAAAGGGGGCCGGTTTGAACCGGCCCCCTTCTTTGACGCTTAAATCCGTCTAACGGCGAAACTGACGCTCGAGTTCTGCCATCCGTGCTTCAAATTCGGCGTCCTTTTTGTCCTCCTCTAGCTTCTTGGCGTAGACATTGGGCAAGAGACCCGTGGTCAGATAGATGATGTGGCCGGCCACGGAGACGCAGTGGTCCGCATAGCGCTCGTAGTAGCGCGTAATTTGTGAGGTCTCAACGGCTTCGCGCACGCTGCCTTCCCATTCGCGCTGAGTCAGGATGCGCAGAATATGGGAGTTGATATCATCCACTGCATCATCGTCGGCACGGAGGTTGACGGACAAATCCGCATCAGGGGTGACGAGGATATCGTGCAGCACCGACCCCATTTCTTCAGTGAGGCGGTACATCTCCTCGAAGTAGCCGATGTAATTCGCCGGTACCACGGCGTCAGGGTGGCGGCGGCGCGCGGAGTCCGCGATGTGCTGGGAAAGCCGGCCCATGCGGTAGAGATCCTCCACGATATAAATCGAGGAGACCACCTGACGGAGGTCCTGCGCCATGGGGTTTTCCAGCGCCAAAAGTGTTACAGCACGCTCAGAGCACCTAACGCGGATCTCATCTAGCTCCTCAGTCATGGTGAGGGCATCTTCCGCGGAGTCCAAGGCGCCTTGCAGTAGTGCCTGCGAAGCCTTATCCAAGATGGTGCGCACGGTATCGCACATCACGATGAGGTCATGGGAGAAGTTATCTAAGTGTTCCCTGTAGGCGGCACGCATGCCAAAGATAATAGCGAAAACTTTTCGCTTTTGCGCAACTTAAGAAGGGGTTAAATGCACGATTCCTGTATGTATTTAGCTGCTCTTAAATTGCTGTCAGGCTATCCGCCGGAATTCATAATGTCCGCAGCAACGGGAACGCAATCATCCTCGGGATCGTCGAGCCAGCCATCCGGCAAAGCCACCTTGGATGGCGAGCCCTGGCGGCCGCGGGCTCCGTCGGCGTCGGCAGCCAGGGCGTCGGAATCCGCCCAAGGCGCAAGGAGCTCACGCAAGGCATCGAGGGAATTGACCTTGGCTAAGCCCGCGCGGACCTGGCCACCAACCGGGAAACCACGCAGGTACCAACCGATGTGCTTGCGGATATCGCGGGAAGCATTGTCCTCGCCATCGTGCTCCGCCAGTAGCTCTGCGTGGCGAAGGATTACCTGGGTTACCTCGCCCAGGGTGGGCTCTGCCGGAATTGACTCACCGCGCAGTGCGGCGCCGAGCTCGGCAAAAAGCCACGGGCGGCCGAGGCAGCCGCGGCCTACCTGCACGCCGTCGCAGCCGGTTTGTTCCATCATGCGGCGGGCATCCTCGGCACGGAAGATATCGCCATTGCCCAGCACTGGCACGCCAGTATCTGCCAGATGTTCTTTGAGGCGCGCGATTTCGTCCCATCGTGCTTCGCCGGAGTAGCGCTGAGCGGCGGTGCGGCCGTGTAGGGTAACGGCGGCGGCACCGGACTCGACGGCGATACGCCCGGCGTCGAGATGCGTATGGTGCTCGTCGTCAATGCCCACGCGCATCTTCACCGTGACCGGGATATTGGTTCCCTCGGTGGCCTTGACCGCGGCGGAGACGATATTGCCAAAGAGGCGTCGCTTATAAGGCAGCGCGGAACCGCCGCCGCGGCGGGTCACCTTGGGAACCGGGCAGCCAAAGTTCATATCGATGTGGTCCGCCAGGTTTTCATCGACGATCATCTTCGCGGCTTTATAGGTATATTCCGGATCCACCGTATAGATCTGCAGGGAACGGGGATCCTCCTGCGGCGCAAAGGTGGTCATGTGCAGCGTCTTTTCATTGCGCTCAACCAAGGCGCGGGCTGTGACCATTTCGCAAACGTAGAGGCCAGACACCGTGCCGGTGCGCTCCAGCTCTTGCTCACGGCACAACGTGCGGAAGGCAACGTTGGTTACCCCCGCCATCGGGGCGAGGATGACGGGGGAGGAGAGATCGTAGTGTCCAATGCGCAAATTCACGCCCCAATTGTGCTAGTTAACGGGGGAAAATAGCAACCGGGCCCACAGTGGCGCCGTCCCCTATTTCTGCTTTATGGGGTAGGGATCACACAAGAGTGGTGGAAATCTTGCAAAGATTCGCTAATGTGGGCTGTGTAACTATTTAGGACGGCCGTTATTTTGGCTGGACCCTTAATGAAGGAGGATTACCCTTGTCCGAAAGAATTGCGTATGCCCCATTCGAGAAGCTCGTAGTTTCCGCAGAAGAGGCTGCTCAGCACGTCAACCACGGTGACCGCGTGGGCATTTCCGGCTTCACCGGTGCTGGCTACCCCAAGGGTCTGCCCACCGCTATTGCAGAGAAGGCCAAGGCTCTACATGAAAAGGGCGAGGAATTTAAGATCGACATCTTCTCCGGCGCTTCCACCGCCCCGGACTGCGATGGCGTTCTGGCGGAAGCTGAGGCGATTCGCTTCCGCTCTCCTTATAACTCCGATCCCACCCTGCGTAAGCAGTTCAATGATGGAACCGCGCTTTACCAGGATATCCACCTGTCTCACTCGGGCCAGCAGGTAGAAGAGGGCTTCTACGGTGACTTCCAGGTAGCCATTATTGAGGCCGTGCGCATTACCGAAGAAGGCCACGTGGTGCCGTCCTCCGCAGTGGGCAATAACCTCGAGTTCATCGAGGCTGCCGATAAGATCATCATCGAGATCAATGAGTGGCAGTCCATCAACCTCGAGGGCATGCACGATATCTACCGCATTGAAAAGCTGCCTAACCGCCAGCCAATCCCTATCACTAAGCCGGGCGACCGCATCGGTACCACCTACATGGAGGTCCCGGAGGACAAGGTTGTCGCAGTGGTTAAGACCGATGCCCCGGACCGCAACGCGCCGTTCAAGGAACCGGACGAGATTTCCGAGAAGATCGCCGCCAACTTCATCGAGTTCCTCGAGGGGGAGGTTGCTGCGGGCCGCCTCGAGTATGACAAGTTCATCATGCAGTCCGGCGTGGGCAACGTCCCCAACGCCGTGATGGCCGGCCTGCTGGATTCCAAGTTTGAGAATATTCAGGCCTATACCGAGGTCATTCAGGACGGCATGCTCGATCTCATCGATGCGGGCAAGATGACCATGGCTTCCGCCACCTCTTTCGCGTTGTCCCCGGACTACGCAGAGAAGATGAATGAGGACGCAGAGCGTTACCGCAAGCACATCATCCTCCGTCCGCAGCAGGTTTCCAACCACCCAGAGGTCATCCGCCGCGTCGGCCTGATTTCCTCCAATGGCATGATTGAGGCCGATATCTACGGCAACATCAACTCCACCAACGTGTCCGGCTCTCGCATTATGAACGGCACCGGCGGCTCGGGTGACTTCACCCGCAACGCGTATATCTCCACCTTCGTTTCCCCGTCGGTGGCCAAGGATGGCGCAATTTCCGCACTGGTTCCGTTCGTGTCCCACACGGACCACACCGAGCACGACACCATGGTCATCATTACCGAGTACGGCGTAGCCGACCTGCGCGGCCTGGCGCCGAAGGAACGCGTGGAGAAGGTTATCTCCGTGGCACATCCGGATTACCGTCCGTTGCTCGAGGAATACTTCAACCGTGCCAAGGAAAACAAGTTCCAGCACACCCCGCACGACCTGAAGACCGCCTTTGACTTCCAGGTCCGCTTCATGGAGAAGGGCGATATGCGCGGCTAATGTAGCCACGCCCCGGCAGGCGCTCAGCGGCGAGCTGGGCGCCTTTCGCTTGCCGACGCCCCCTAATTAGGACTTTGCAAATACCGCACGCTAAAATGTAGCGACGTTGGGCCTTTAGCTCAGTTGGTAGAGCTACGGACTTTTAATCCGCAGGTCGTGGGTTCGATCCCCACAGGGCCCACAACTGGAGCCACCTTTTTGGGTGGCTCCTTTTAGTTTTTGACCATCTTCTTAATGGCGCGCATGGCCTCTTCTAGTTTCTCGGTGGCTACCTCACCGTCCTCGGCGGCGGCGCCGGCCACACAGTGCTCAATATGGTCTTCTAGGAGCGCCAGTGAGACATTCTCCAGCGCCGACTTCACCGCCGAAATCTGGGTAATGATGTCGATGCAGTATTGGTCTTCCTCGACCATGCGGTGGATGCCGCGTGCCTGCCCCTCAATGCGCTTGAGTCGGGCAAGGTAGCGATCCTTGCTCTTAGAATCCGCGTTATATCCGTGTACGTGCGGCTCGTGGCAGGAGCACGTTTGATGCTGGTCAGACATGGTTCCTAATCTTTCTTGGGGAGCGATTTTGTAACTAGGTGAGGTCTCCAGTATATTTCTAGAGGTCGCCTTAGCGCGACGGGCCCCCATCGTCTAGCGGCCTAGGACACTGCCCTTTCACGGCAGCGGCACGGGTTCGAATCCCGTTGGGGGTACCAACACGAAAGTGTTGGTTCGAATTGGATATTCGATTGGCCTTGTGGCGCAGTTGGTTAGCGCGCCGCCCTGTCACGGCGGAGGTCGCGGGTTCAAGTCCCGTCAAGGTCGCAGAATGAGCAGCAATCGATTCGGCGGTTGCTGCTTTTGTTTTGTTAGGCTGGCGCTATGGAGCCATACGTCGGAATCGCTGTCTTTGAACTCGCCTCCCAAAGCTCGGAGCATTCTAACTTCTTCCGAGAGGACTTCTTTCTCGTCTATGCAGGCTCGGATGAGGAGGCGCACCGGAAGGTCGAGGCACGGGCCCATGAGCAAGAATATGAGGGCCTGTGGCTGCGCCACATTGTCGATGTCGCACCCGCTCTCTACGGCCATGTGGATCGAGATTGTGACCTTTACTCGCGGCACTTTGCTGCAATGGAAGACTATGAGCGCTTTGAGATGAACTTGGGCGGAAAAGATCCGCTGGAGAGCTCTAAATAGCTTTCTGACGTGCTGATTTGGTGAGCATTGGGAGTCTTCTGTAAAGTAACTATCCGTGCCCAAGAGGGCACGCATAATTAAAAATGGCCCTGTGGCGCAGTTGGTTAGCGCGCCGCCCTGTCACGGCGGAGGTCGCGGGTTCAAGTCCCGTCAGGGTCGCGGAAACCTTCGGGTTTCTGGCCAGATAGCTCAGTCGGTAGAGCACACGCCTGAAAAGTGTGGGGTCGCCAGTTCGATCCTGGCTCTGGCCACAATAATGGCTCCTCGTAAGAGGGGCCATTTTGCTTTAGTATGGGCACATGGAACACGCTATTGCACACCAGCCCGATAAGTCCCGCTACGTCCTTACCGTGGACGGTGTCGAGGCGGGCTCGTGCCACTATGTAGACGCAGACACGACCCGCGAGTTCAACCACACGGTCATCAAGGATGCTTTCCGTGGTCAAGGATTGTCCGCGCCGCTGATTAAGGCCGCGCTTGACGACGTCCGGGGCGTCGGCAAGCAAGTCATTGCTTCCTGCTCCGCCGTGGCGCGCTTTATAGAAAAGAATCCCGAATACCGCGACCTGCTGCGCCCAGAGGGCATATAAAAGCGGCCCACAGTTGCCTGTGAGCCGCTGGGAGAGGATTTAGATGTAGTAGTCGGGGTCAACCAGTTTGATGCGCTCATTCGGGTTGCGCGGACGGTTCTTGGCCGGAATGCCCACCGCGATATGCTCCGCGGGAACGTCCTTCGTCACCACGGCATTGGCGCCAATAGCCGATCCTTCACCGATTGTAATCGGACCGAGCACCTTGGCGCCCGCACCGATGGTGACATTGTCTTCGACGGTGGGGTGGCGCTTGGTCTGGGTAAGGACCTGGCCGCCGAGGGTGACGCCGTGGTAGAGCATGACGCCATCGCCAATCTCTGCGGTTTCACCAATAACGATGCCCATGCCATGGTCAATAAAGAACCGGCGGCCGATAGTGGCGCCAGGGTGGATCTCCACGCCGGTAAAGAAGCGGTTAATCTGCGCCAAGATGCGCGCGGGCCCGCGCAGCCCGCGCTTCCACATCCAGTGCGAAATGCGGTGAGACCACACCGCGTGGAGACCGGAGTACACTACTGCATTTTCGACGTCGCCACGTGCGGCCGGATCGTGATCTCTTGCATTTGCTAAGTCTTCACGGATGTAGCTCATAATGTTCATGCCCACATAGTACTGGCATAAAAAAGGCACCCGCCAAGGTTGGCGGGTGCTTTTATTCAAGCGAAGCAATTTAAGCTTCGCGGATGTCCTCGAAAAGGATGGTGGAGACATAGCGCTCACCAAAGTCCGGCAGGACAACCACGATGGTCTTGCCCTCGAACTCTGGGCGCTCCGCCAGCTTCAGAGCTGCGGAAACGTTGGCGCCGGCGGAGATGCCAACCAGCAGGCCTTCCTGGGTAGCCAGGTCGCGGGATGCCTTGATGGACTCCTCGGTGGTGGCGGTAAAGACTTCGTCGAGAAGCTCGCGGTCAAGTACCTCAGGAACGAAGTTAGCGCCGATGCCCTGAATCTTGTGCGGGCCAGCGTGGCCTTCAGACAGGACAGGGGAGTCGGACGGCTCAACCGCAGCCAAGTGCAGGTCTGGGTTCTTGGACTTCAGGAAGCGGCCCACACCGGTAACGGTGCCGCCGGTGCCTACGCCAGCAACGAAGGCGTCAACCTTACCCTCGGCGTCTTCCCAAATCTCTGGGCCGGTGGTCTCCTCGTGAATCTTCGGGTTCGCCTCGTTAGCGAACTGTGCGGCAAGGATGGCGTTATCGGTCTCGGCGACGATTTCATTCGCCTTGTCGACGGCGCCCTGCATGCCAGCCGCACCAGGGGTCAGTACGATTTCTGCGCCGTAAGCGCGCAGCAGCACCTTGCGCTCATTGGACATGGTCTCCGGCATGGTCAGAATGACCTTGTAGCCCAAGGTGGCGCCAGCCAGCGCCAGGGCGATGCCGGTATTGCCGGAGGTGGCCTCCACGATGGTGCCGCCCGGCTTGAGCTGGCCGGACCTTTCAGCGGCCTCAACGATGGCCTTGCCGATACGGTCCTTGACGGAATTTGCCGGGTTAAAAGACTCAACCTTGGCAAGCACGGTAGCGCCCTTGCCCTCGGTAAGGCGGTTCAGGCGGACCAGTGGGGTGCCGCCGATGGTTTCCATGATGTTGTTGTAGACAGCCATTTTGTGGACTCCTTTGGGAATCAGATTTGGGTTCAAATCGCGTACAACGCAAGCGTACACTACACAAGTAGACCAGTCAGTATATAAATTCTAGACCGGGCATTCGGGCATTTCATGTGGGATTGCAGCGCCAGATAAGCCGAGGGCGATTTCGAATTACCCCCACATGCTGTCTATACTTCCACTCAGTTGCCCGCTGATCCCCAAATTCCCGGGGGAGGACGGGTACACCTGCTTGGTTACCCCCGACGAGGAAAGAGTCTCATGGAGTCGCATCGCCTCAAAGATGATGAAGAATCCGTACGCGCGGCCCTGTCGTCCCTGAAGACCGCTACAGGTATTCCGGTGACGATGTACGCCACGCTGCTGCCCGATAATCGCCTGCAGATCACGCAGTGGGTGGGGCTACGGACCCCAGCGCTGCAGAATCTGATCATTGACTCCGGCGTCGGTGTAGGTGGCCGAGTGGTCAGCACTCGCCGCGCGGTAGGTGTCTCCGATTACACTCGTGCCACCACCATTTCGCACGAGAATGACCGCGTAATCCAGGATGAGGGCCTGCACTCCATCGTGGCCGTGCCCGTTACTGTGCAGCGCGAAATTCGCGGCGTCCTCTACGTAGGCGTGCACTCCCCAGTTCGTTTGGGCGACAAGGTCATTGAAGAAGTGACGATGACCGCGCGCACCCTAGAGCAAGACCTGGCCGTTAATTCCGCCATGCGACGTGCCGATGGGTCCAAGGGTGGAGCGGCTCGGGGCCACGTCATGAACGGTGCCGAGTGGGAACAGGTCCGCTCCACCCACTCCAAGCTGCGCATGTTGGCCAACCGCGTAGAAGACGAAGAACTGCGCAAGGAGCTAGAGACGCTGTGTGACCAGATGGTCTCGCCGGTGCGCGTGAAGCAATCTACCAAGCTCTCCGCCCGTGAACTCGACGTTCTCTCTTGTGTGGCCCTAGGCCACACCAACGTAGAAGCGGCCGAGGAAATGGGGATCGGCGCAGAAACCGTGAAGTCTTATTTGCGCTCGGTAATGCGCAAACTCGGTGCGCATACCCGCTACGAGGCGGTTAATGCCGCCCGTCGCATCGGCGCGTTGCCTTAAGAACCGGTAGCGTAGGCAGTTGTGAAAGATCAGTTTATTGTTTCCGGCGGTGCCCGCCTTGAGGGCACCGTTAAAGTAGATGGCGCAAAAAATAGCGTCTTGAAGCTCATGGCCGCATCCTTGCTGGCAGAGGGCACTACGACGCTGACCAACTGCCCAGAAATTCTGGACGTCCCCCTCATGAAGAAGGTTCTTGAGGGGCTCGGCTGCGAGGTAGTCATCGAGGGCTCTGAGGTCCGGATTACTACCCCTGCACAGCCGCAATCCAACGCGGATTTCGACGCGGTCCGCCAATTCCGCGCATCCGTCTGCGTGCTCGGGCCTTTGACGTCACGCTGTGGCCACGCAAAAGTAGCGTTGCCCGGTGGTGACGCGATTGGCTCCCGTCCGCTCGATATGCACCAGACCGGCTTAGAGAAGCTCGGCGCCACCACCCGTATTGAGCATGGTGCCGTCGTGGCAGAGGCTACGCACCTGCGTGGTGCGAATATCCGCCTAGACTTCCCGTCCGTAGGCGCAACCGAAAATATCCTTACCGCTGCGGTTCTCGCCGAAGGCGAAACCGTCCTCCATAATGCAGCTCGCGAGCCGGAAATCGTCGATCTGTGCACCATGCTCAAGTCCATGGGTGCCGACATCGAGGGTGAGGGAAGCTCAGTGGTGACCATCCGCGGCGTCGATAAGCTGCAGCCCGCCCAGCATGAGGTTATTGGTGACCGAATTGTGGCAGGCACGTGGGCGTATGCTGCAGCCATGACCCAGGGTGATATCACCGTGGGTGGAATTTCCCCGCGCCACCTGCACCTGCCGCTAGAAAAGCTGAAGTCCGCCGGCGCGGAACTAGAGACCTATGAGAATGGTTTCCGCGTGCGCATGGACCAGCGACCACAGGCTGTGGACTACCAGACCCTCCCATTTCCGGGGTTTCCCACCGACCTGCAGCCGATGGCTATTGGCATCTCTGCCATTGCGGACGGAACGACCGTCATTACGGAGAATGTCTTTGAATCCCGTTTCCGGTTTGTGGATGAAATGCTGCGCTTGGGTGCCGACGCCCAGGTTGACGGCCACCATGTAGTAGTCCGCGGTAAAGAACGACTCTCTTCTACTCACGTGTGGAGTTCCGATATCCGTGCGGGTGCCGGTCTTGTACTTTCTGCACTATGTGCGGATGAGACCACTACGGTCCACGATGTTTTCCACATCGACCGCGGATATCCCAACTTTGTAGAAAATCTGCAGCGCCTCGGTGCCACAATTGAAAGAACTCAAGAAGAAGAGCTCTTTTAACGACATCCCCAGCACACCTTTTTCCGTTGTGTGCTGGGGATTTGGCATTGTTGAAGAGGGTGGACTACATTTATCCAAGTCGCCGCGAGGTAGCCGGGAGGTTACTTCTTTGCGAATTTTGTACGGGCTTGGTTCAAGGATTTGACAGGGTTCAATGAGTTGAGTAGGTTTGTACGAGCCGCCAACGAGAGGTTAACGGAAAGTTAATTTTTTGTGGTGTGCGGATGATGTTTGAGAACTCAATAGTGTGCCAATGTACTTTTTATTTTTTGTGTGCATGGTTGTGTGTTGATTGGTTTGTCTGCCAGCAGGCCTAGGTGGTTTGTTGGTTGGTGTGTGCCGGTTGGGTATGTGGAACACGTACCTTATTTGAATGCTGTTTGGTGTTTCGGCTGCATTGAGATGGATTGGTTGGCATGTGATTGTGTTCAACTTTTTGGTTTCCTCTTTTTTGACCCCGTCGGGTTGAGGGAACCGTTTATTTTTCTTTGTAGTAATTTTTTGGACGCCAGCACAGGCTTTTGTGGTTTGTGGC
>NZ_JASBOF010000030.1:0-7801 GCF_039907195.1 Corynebacterium sp. c3Ub_189
GTCCATAGTGCAGCGGACCTAGAATTCGTCGCCATGCAACTCAACCGCCGACCCCGCAAAACCCTGGGCTTTCAAACACCAGCCGAGAAAATGGCCGCACTGATAAACTCAACCGAAACATAAGAAGTGTTTCCACGACCACTAGAATCCGCCCACCCCGGTGCCGATATATAGCGTGGCGCCTAGGCTATGCGCGCCATTGGTGGTGAAAATAGTTGACAGGAAACCGTTATTAATAAATAAGGTTACCGGTATGGTGAATTATATTCACGAGTGTTACAGTCATCCTTAGTTGATAATCATCTAACGTTAAGGAGAATCTTATGTCGTCTATTTCTTCCCTGCTCGCTACCGCAATTGCTGCCCTCATGCCATTTGCCGGCTCTACCGGTCCGGTCGATGCCCAAGAACAGCTCTCCCAGCCGGATCCTGCTGAGAACGCCCAGACCGCACCGGTCGAGGCTGGTGAGCAGCCTGCGCAGGACCAGCAGCCGGGCGCCCACGCTGAGAAGGGCCGTATCACCGGTGACAAGGAAGACGTCATCAACGGTGACGCAGAGGGTGCCGAAGAGGTCGATCCAGGGTTCAACGGTGGCAACCTGCAGAGCGGTAAGCTGGCCGTGCAGCGCGAGCTGGCGCTTGCTACCCAGGAGGTCGGCCACGAGTTCATGAACATCGAGTTTAAGGATGACCACTCTGCTCACCTGACCTTCCCGGAGACCTACAACCCGGAGAAGGATGAGGCAGCTGTGCAGCGCGTTATGGGCGCCCTGAAGATCAACGGCTACGACAACATCACCGCTGCCTATTAAAGCGCGAATGTCCCGAGACTTAGGGACGAAAAAGGAGGGTGGAACGCTCGGGAAGGGCGTTCCACCCTTTTTGCTTTTCCCGCCAGAGTAGGCGCGGGGAAGGGAAGGCCTAGGCCTCGTCTACGGTCTTCTCGTACAGGCCGGGGAAGCGGTCATCCGGATCGGTCACCGCTTTAATGGAGGCAGGAAGACTGCCGCCGTAGAGCTCTTCGAACTTCTCCCGGGAATAGAAGGCCTCTGAGTAGAGGGATTTGTGCCCGCCCAGCTCGTTGACCTTGGCTTCGATAACGCGGTTGAATGCGCCATTATTCGGAGCGGAGGGATCCACATGATCCCCTTCCACGCCGGACCAAAAGCCAACGTTGACCCAGGTTTGTCCGGGGCGAAGCGGATACAGCGGCCATGGGTCAGCGGAGTCAGAGGCAAGGTCGCCAGTGCCAACAAGTTCGTTTACGCCATCTCGCAGTCGGATAGGGCACAGCCACACCGGTTGAATATCGGAGGCATTAAAGAACCAATGGAGGAATTCCGGCAGGTTTTCTGGGGTGACCTCAATATCCTGCACCACGCGCTCGGCGCGCGGCTTGCCGTGGGGCTTTTTGATGAAGTTATATTCCAGCTCGTATTTGCGGTCGAGTCGGACCAGCTTCCAATAGAAGGAGCTGCGGCGAAGCTCGCGCGGCCACACCTTGCGCACCTTCGGGTTCTGCGCACCAAAAGCACGCGAGCACCAGAACCAGTCGGTATCCCAGCGCCAGATGTAATCGCGGATGGTGAGGCGATCGCGGCGGATGCCAGAGGCGTGCTGGAGGCTGCGGTAGTAAATCTTGTCCCGCGTGTAATCGGAGGTCGGTCCCTCCTCGTCAGTGAAGCGGGCAAAGACAAGGTAGGCCTCGTCCTCGGAGAAGACCACTCCGTCGAGGCCGTGGACGGGTTCGCCGCGGTGGGTGTGGGAAGAGGCGACGTCGGCAAGCGCGCGGCTCGCCTCCTCCACGGTGTGGAAACGCTCTTCGCGCAGCTCTACATAGGCGGGCACGGGTTCCAGCTCAATCTTGAGGCGCACCGCGTAGCCCAGCGAGCCATAGGAGTTGGGGAAGAGGCGGAAGAGATCGACGTTGTCTTCGCGGGAGCAGGTGAGAATCTCGCCGGTGCCGGTAAGGACATCCATCTCCAGCACGGACTCGTGTGGGAGACCGTTGCGGAAGCTGGTGGATTCCACGCCCATGCCAGTAACCGCACCGCCCAAAGTAATGGTCTTAAGCTGCGGTACGACGAAGGGCATGAGGCCGTGGGGCAAAGTGGCATCCACGAGGTCCTCATAGGTACACATGCCCTGCACATCGGCCGTGCGGGCAACTGGATCGACCTCAATGACGCCGCTAAGGCCGGATACGTCGAGGCCCTCCTGCTCCTCGCTGCGGCTGCGGAAGAGGTTGGAGGTCTTCTTGGCTAGGCGCACGCGCTTTCCGGCCGGGACGGCACGGAAGCTCGCCAGCAGCTTATCGACGCCCTCCTGGTGCGCCTCCCACCCCACCGGCTCAATGGGCATGGCATCCACCGGCCGCGGCTGGGCAGCGTCGAGGCGTTCGCGCAGGTTATCAATGAGAGTCATGACACCCCTCCTTAAAAGCGGCTATCTTCCCACCAGCGGCGCTCAGGCACGCCGGCGCGGGAACCGGCCTCGCCTAGCTTGACACCGAGGAAGTGGTACAGGTTGATGATATTGCGCTCAAAGCCCCACTCAGATCCGGCCATATAAATGCCGTAGAGGCGGGCGGTGGGCAGGCCCACGGTTGCGCAGGCCTCGTCCCAATTGTCCTTCAGGTTCTCGCACCAATCGTGCAGCGTGCGCATGTAATCAAAGCGCAGAGACTCGGTGTGAATGACTTCAAAGCCATTGTCTTGCATGGCCTTGGTGACATTGCCGGAGCCGGTGAGCTCGCCGTCAGGGAAGATATAGCGGTCAATGAAGCCGCCCTTGGGGGTCTTGTGATTATCCGGGTAAGTGATGTTGTGGTTGAGCATCAGGCCGCCGACCTTCAATTTACCGTGGAGGAACTTGAAGAAGTCGTTGTAGTTCTTTACGCCAATGTGCTCGATAATGCCGATGGCGGAGATGGCATCGAAGCCCTCTTCGGTGATATCGCGGTAGTCCATGAAGCGGACCTCCGCCAAGTCTTGGAGGCCTTCCTCCTCAATCTTGCGCTGGCCCCACTCGGCCTGTTCCTTGGAGAGGGTGACGCCGATGGACTTCACGCCGCGGCGTGCCGCGTAGCGCACCATACCGCCCCAGCCGCAGCCCACATCCAAGTGGCGGTCGCCCTCTTTGAGGCGGAGTTTGTCAAAGATGAGGCGGTACTTATTTTCCTGCGCTTCCTCTAGCGTGGCGTCTGGGGAGGGGTAGTAGGCGCAGGTATAGGTCATTGAATCGCCCAAGAAGAGCTCGTAGAAATCATTGCCTACGTCGTAGTGATCGGAAATGACATCGGCATCGCGCTGTTTCGAGTGCTTGGACAGGCCGTCGTGTAGCTTGCGGCGCAGCCATGAAGCGCGCTCCACCTCGGGGACCGGCTGGATTTGGAAGGCGCCCATGGATGCTAGGGAGCGAACAACGCGCGCCAGGGTCTTGGCATCCGGCTTCTGGAATTTGTCATACATGGCATGCAGCGCATCAAAAATTCCATAGGGGTGGGCCGGGTGATCGCCATGCACCGTGATGCCGTCCGTGACATATGCACGCGCAAAACCGACATCGCCGGGATGGGTAGCAATAAAAGAGAGGCCCTCAAGGCTATTAATAGTCACCTTGTATTGGGCGTCTTCTGGTCCGGTCGCGGACCCGTCAAAGGCCTCCCAGCGGAAGGGGTTGGGGCTAGGGACAAAAACGTCGATGATCTCAGCAACGGTCATCGGCGTGAATTTCTTGCTCATAAGTACTTCTTTCGAAACATTTGGTTCACACCAATAACGGCCTCGAAGCGCAAGGCTGTGAGGTCGGAGACTATTTAAGGGGATTGCGCGGGGGCAATACCCCTCATGGTAAACCCCGGATGCAAAACGCGCGAAAGATCAAGCAATCATGGTCACACTATTGGGTCTTAATGTGGCTATGCGGGGCAAGGCTGGTAGGGTAATGGGGTCATAAGTGTTCAACCGTCCCTGAAGGAAACCTGAATTTCCCCTAAGCTTTCTGGCTCAGGGGGTGTGGTTTCCTAGGGGTAGATGAGTTTCCACCTCCGTGTGTGAACGCGAAACCCTCCCTAGATTTTGCGTTCGGCAGCGGTAGGCCAGGAGGATTTTGTAGTGTCCGCCATTGTCCAGGCTTTCAAGGATGCCGACCTACGTAAGAAGATCGTCTTCACCATCGTGATGATCATTGCGTACCGCGTCGGTGCACAGATCCCGTCTCCGGGTGTTGACTATGCGTCTATTGCTGGCCGCTTGCGCCAGCTTACCGAGCAGTCCGGAGACCTTTACTCCGTCATCAACCTCTTCTCGGGTGGTGCGCTGCTGCAGCTGTCGATCTTCGCTATCGGCATCATGCCGTACATTACGGCGTCCATTATTGTGCAGCTGCTGACCGTGGTCATTCCTCGCTTTGAGGAATTGAAGAAGGAAGGCCAGTCCGGTCAGGCCAAGATGACCCAGTACACCCGCTACCTGACCCTCGCGCTGGCGTTGCTGCAATCCTCCGGCATCGTCGCGCTGGCAGACCGTGAGCAGCTGCTGGGCCAGGGCGTACCAGTCTTGGCAGATGACCGAAACTTCTTCACCCTCATCGTCTTGGTCATCACCATGACTTCCGGCGCTGTACTGGTGATGTGGATGGGTGAGCTCATCACCGAAAAGGGCATCGGTAACGGCATGTCCCTGCTCATCTTCGCTGGTATCGCAACCCGCCTGCCCACCGATGGTGCAAGCATCCTGCAGAACAATGGTGGACTCGTCTTCGCCATGGTGGTAGCCGGCTTGGTCGTCCTAGTTGTTGGCATTACCTTCATCGAGCAGGGCCAGCGCCGCATTCCGGTTCAGTACGCAAAGCGCATGGTCGGCCGCCGCCAGTACGGTGGTTCCTCTACCTACCTGCCGCTGAAGGTCAACCAGGCCGGCGTTATCCCGGTCATCTTCGCTTCCTCCCTTATCTACATGCCGGTCCTCATTACCCAGATTGTGAACTCTGGCTCCCCCGGCACCCCGGATAACTGGTGGCAGCGCAATGTCATCGCGCACCTGCAGGCACCTTCCTCCTGGCAGTACATCGTGCTGTACTTCGTCCTGACCATCTTTTTCGCTTACTTCTATGTCTCGGTCCAGTACGATCCGGCAGAGCAGGCGGATAATATGAAGAAGTACGGCGGCTTTATCCCGGGTATTCGCCCGGGCCGTCCGACCGCGGAGTACCTTGGTTATGTGATGAACCGTCTGCTGTGCGTGGGCGCCCTGTACCTGGCACTTAT
Source organism: Corynebacterium sp. c3Ub_189 (assembly GCF_039907195.1). NCBI lineage: Bacteria > Bacillati > Actinomycetota > Actinomycetes > Mycobacteriales > Corynebacteriaceae > Corynebacterium > Corynebacterium sp. c3Ub_189. The sequence goes on from NZ_JASBOF010000030.1 coordinate 5,270, forward strand.
CGCCATCCTGCCGAATATCCTCTTGGACCTCGGCGTAGGCAGCTCCTCCGCCAGCGGCACCTCCGCCTTTGGTGGTACGGCCATCCTGATTATGGTCTCCGTCGCCTTGACCACGGTCAAGCAGATCGAGTCCCAGCTACTGCAATCCAACTACGAAGGACTACTTAAGTAATGCGTCTTGTACTTCTAGGACCTCCCGGTGCCGGCAAGGGCACCCAGGCAGCTATCCTCAGCGAGAAGCTGAACGTTCCGCACATCTCCACCGGCGACCTGTTCCGCGCCAACATTGGCGAAGGCACTCCGCTGGGTGTAGAGGCAAAGTCCTACATCGATGCAGGCAAGCTGGTACCTACCGACGTCACCGCCCGTATGGTCGAGGACCGCCTTAATCAGGATGACGCCAAAAATGGCTTCCTGCTGGACGGCTTCCCACGTACCACCGAGCAAGCAGACATCTTGGAGGAGCTGCTTGCTAAGAAGGGCGAGAAGCTCGACGGAGTTCTCAACTTCGAGGTCTCTGAGGATGTTGTTGTTGAGCGCATGATGGCCCGTGGCCGCGCCGACGATAATGAGGAGACTATCCGCACCCGCCTCGGTGTCTACCGCCAGGAAACCTTCCCGCTTATCGAGCACTACGGCGATGCCATCATCTCCATCAAGGCCGAAGGCGCCGTGGAGGAAATCAACGCCCGTGCGATGGAAGCACTGGGTAAGTAAGCATGGCTTTTCGACGCCGCAGTAAGCGCATCCCCGCCCGCACCCCGGGCGAGCTAGACGCCATGCAGGCCGCCGGCGAGATTGTTGGCAAGGCACTGCAGGAAGTCCGCGCTGCTGCGGCGTCTGGCGTATCTACCCTCGAGCTGGATGCGGTGGCTGAGCAGACCATTCGCGATGCCGGCGCCTATCCCACCTTCAAGGGGTACGAAGGATTTCCGGGCTCCATCTGTGCTTCCGTTAATGACGTCATCGTGCACGGCATTCCGGATAAGGAAACCGTCCTCGCAGATGGCGACTTGGTGTCCATCGATTGCGGTGCCACGCTGGACGGTTGGGTAGGCGATAGCGCTTGGTCCTTTGCAGTAGGCGAGCTCGATGCAGACGTCGCAGCCCTCAATAAGGCCACCGAGTATGTCCTCATGGAGGGCATGCAGGCTATGGTTCCGGGCAATCTGCTTACCGACGTCTCCCATGCCCTAGAGCAAGCCACCCGCCGGGCCGAGCAGAAGTTCGGCGTGGATCTTTTCATCGTGGATGGCTATGGCGGTCACGGCATCGGGCGCACCATGCACGAGGATCCTTACCTGGCCAATGAGGGTCGCCCGGGCCGTGGCCCGCTGATCCAAGAAGGTTCCGTCCTAGCTATTGAACCCATGCTAACTTTGGGCACAGAGGATTCTGCCGTGCTAGAGGATGACTGGACGGTCGTTACCCTCGATGGCTCCTTTGCCGCTCACTGGGAGCATACGGTGGCCGCGACCGCCGATGGGCCCCGTATTCTTACCCGCCGCTACTGACATTTATTCCCCGATATGCCTGTTGCACTAGGCATATGCCCCTGAAAGGTTTATACTCACAGCCATGTCTAAATTTAGCTTCCGCAAGATCCGTGCCACGGTTGCAGCGCCCGCAGTCGCTGGCGTGATGGCCTTGAGCACCACCATTGCGGCTCCTGCCGCTACCGCCCAGGAGATTCCGAACCTGGATCAGCTCAGCTCCAAGGCAAACTCCGACCTCGCTCAGTTCTCTTCCCAGTCCGGCCTGGACCAGCTCACCGCTGAGGCAAAGAAGCAGCTGGATAACTTCCATGGCCAGAGCCGCGAGCAGGCCTGGAATACCCGCAACCAGATCCTGGACCAGGCAGAGAAGTTCTCCCCGGAACTGGCACCTAGCGTCCAGACCGCTGTGGACGGCGCCGTAGAATTCCTCTTCCCAGGCTTGATTGCACAGAAGAATTTGGAAGCACGCAAGGCCCGCGAGGCCGCCGCCCGCGCCAACGCTGAGCGCGTTGCCGCTGAGAAGGCTCGTTCTGAGGCTGCCGCACGCAAGGCGGAAGCACAGCGCCGCGCCAACCAGTTCGACCGTGGCCCGTGCCCGGCCGATGCCAAGGTATGCGTTGATCTCGACGGTCGCCGCACCTGGTTGCAGGACGGCGGCAAGGTGTCCTACGTGTCCCCGGCCATGTCTGCTGGCATGCGTGGACAGGAGACCCCGCGCGGCACGTTCTACGTTGGCCGCAAGGTAGAGCATGACATCTCCCGCGAGTTCAATAACGCGCCGATGCCATACTCCATCTACTTCACCAATAACGGTCACGCCTTCCACCTGGATGACCCGGCCGTAGACTCCAATGGTTGCGTTCACCTGCCGCCAGACGCTGCCAAGCGCTACTGGGATAATGTGCAGGTTGGCGATAAGGTCTTCATCTACTAAGACCCGCGCTTAAGCGAAAGCCTCATCCCCCGAACTAATCTCCCGAAGAGGAGAATCGGTTCGGGGGATTTTGCTGGCTTAGGGGGAGGGGCGGATTCTAGC
>NZ_JASBOF010000031.1:0-6517 GCF_039907195.1 Corynebacterium sp. c3Ub_189
GACCACCACGTTCCACTGTGCTGGGGAAGTGGCGAGCTTATCGTTGAGCCACTGCTCCTGCTCCGCGCCCAAGATGCTGGCATCTTCTGCAGATTCTTCGCGGTATTGGCGGGTATCGACCAGGTTGAAACGCATTAGCATGCCCACGTCGAAAGAATCGTAGATGCGGTTATTGGGGCCATCGGGAAGCGCGGGCGGAGCCACCGGAAGATTCTCATAGAAGGCGCGGTAGGCCGCTGCGCGCTGGTAGAGGAAGTGCTCGGCCTTGGTGCCAATCTCGGACCAATTACCGGCGTAGTTATTTTCTACTTCGTGGTCATCCCAAACAATCGCCATCGCGGCGCGTGCGTGAGCGGCCTGCAGGTGCTCATCGGACTTAAAGAGCGAGTAGCGCAGGCGATACTGCTCCAGCGTCTCCACCTTGGCCTTGAAAACGTCGGGCACGCTTGCGCCTTGGCGCCAGAGATTATCGCCTTCCACAATGCCGTATTCGTAAATGTAGTCGCCCACGAAAATCGTCATATCCAGGTCCGGTTCCTGCGCAATGTGCTTCCACGGGGTGAAATAGCCGTGGTACCACGCCTGGCAGGAAGCTACGGTGAAGGTGAAATCATCCACCTTCGCTCCTGGCGCGGGCAGAGTCTTAAACCGACCTACTGGGCTCACCTTGCCATCCACGCGGAAGCGATAAAAATACTCAGTGGCGGGCTCCAGCCCAGTCACCTGCGGGTGCACCGAGTGCGCCAGCTCTCGTTGAGCTAGGGCTTCGCCTTGCTTGACGACGTCCCCAAACCCCTCATCCTTCGCAACTTCCCACCCCACGCGAACATCGCCGCCGGTCATGCCGCCATGGCCATCCTCGGCCAGCGGTTCAGGGGCCAGGCGCGTCCACAAGATCATCGAATCGTGCCGCGGCGTGCCCGCTGCTACGCCTAGGCCAAAAAGCTCCGAATCCTGCGGCAGTTCACCGCCTTGCGAGGATCCCCATGAACTCAGACTCGACTGCGCACCCGCCTTGGCCGGCGCATTAATTCCCGCGGCCACTGCTGCGGCCGAAACACCAGCAATCTGTAGGAAATTACGACGATTAAAAGAAAGACGACTATTTGAATCAGACATACAAAGCTCCGTTAAAAGGTCTATAAGGAACTTTTCCAGCCTAAGTAGTCGCAGTGAATCGCTGGTTAAATCAGCATGAAATCTACGGTTTCCAAGGATCATTCTCGCGACAGTATTCAGCCGAATGCTCTGCCTGACAGTCAAACCACCACTTCTGGTTTTCAGCCCGCATCTGCTCGACCTCAGCAGATCGTGTCATGTACGCAGGGATGCTGGGATCATAATCAGAATCACCGGTCCCGCTGCCCATAGGTGAGGAACACTGAGATGGATCGGAGACGTAATGATCCGTTTGCGGGCACCGATAGGGGTACTTTGCCATCTGCTCGTCGTGAAGGTTTTGGCATTCTTGCGCCCAGCGAATAGTTCCATCGCTGTACCAGCCGTTGGTGGTCCAGCTTCCGCCGCCGTAGACGCACTCGGTCAGAGTAGGCTCCGCTGCGGAATCTGTGGTGTTTGTTGGGGGAGCGTCGGCAAGCGAAGGTTCAGTTTCGGCCGTCGGTTTGGGCTCTGACGACGGAGCTTCCGAGCTGGTACCAGAGGCACTGGAGGTTGAAGTTGAACTTTCAGAAGTGATTGAGGAGTCGGTTGTGGTCGCTTCCTCTGGCTGCGGATCCGGAGAGGAACAAGAGGCCAGAGAAAGCATCACCGCAGTGGCAGCGACGATGTAGGAGAGAGTCTTCATAATCTTTGGATAGTAGACAATGAGAAAATATCCGGTGGCGGTAAGTGGAGCTTTTCTATGCGGCGCCAGGGGAATGGGTCAGGCTCCCCACTATGGAGCGCCGGATTCATCAACTACATTTATAGCCATGACTTCCGCCACCTCCGAGCCCCCAAAGCTCCAGCCCAGCTCCTATGTTCCGTTGATGTTCGCACTGCTGACGGCAGTGTTCGCTTTCCAGCTCAATGCGTCGATGCTCTCGCCTGCCTTGGCGACGATGGAAGATGAGCTGAGTGCCACCACCGCACAGATTGGCCTAACGCAGACGGCCTTCTTTACGGCCGCGGCATTGTTCTCGCTCTTCCTACCGCGCTGGGGCGACCTTATAGGCCGCAGGAAGGTTCTTGTCGGCATGATGGCGGTTGCCGCGCTGGGCTGCGTGGCTTCCGCCGTCGCGCCAAATGTCGCCGTGCTGCTTATCGGCCGCATCATCCAGGGCGTGGCCGGACCGACCGTCCCGCTCTGCCTCATCATGCTGCGCCAGCAGGTGCTCAATGAGAAGCAGTATGCGCTGCTGTTGGGTATTGTGACCTCGGTAAACGGTGGTATTGCGGGCGTGGACGCCCTGGCCGGTGGCTGGCTGGCGGGCAACTTCGGCTACCGCTCGGTCTTTTGGACCATGGCAGTACTGTGCGCCATCGCGGTAGTAGCAGTGCAGGTATTTACCAAGGAATCCACGGCCACCGAAACCCCGCGCATGGACTGGGCGGGTGTGTTGCCCCTGGCCGTGGCGCTGGGTTGCGTTCTCACCGCATTCAACGAGGCCGGCAAACTTGCCGAGGCCAATTGGTTCCTCGTCATCATCCTTCTCCTCATCGGTGCCGCCGGCTTCTGGGCCTTCTGGAATGTGGAGAAGAAGGTCGCTGACCCGCTCGTGCCGGTGGCTTACCTCAAGCAGCGCCGCACGTGGGCGCTGCTTTCTACCACGTTGCTTACCATGACCGGCGTCTTTGCCGTGATGAACGGCCTTATTCCGAACCTCGGCCAGGACACGGATGCCGGTGCCGGCATTTCCGCCAGCACCATTTCCTGGGTCACCCTTACCCCGTACGCCCTCGCTGGCCTAGTTTTCGGCCCGATTGCCGGTTGGATGGCCTCCAAGCTGGGCTATAAATACGTCCTGCAAACCGGACTCATCGGCACCGTCGTTGGCCTGATTATTTCCATCTTCGTGGTGGGCGTTCCGAACGCATGGACCTTGCTCTTCGTTTCCATTTTCTTGGGCGTAACCTACGCCGGCGTTGCCAATATCATGCTCAATGGCCTGGGCATTGTGCTTTCGCCGGCCGATAACCAGGGCTACCTGCCCGGCATGAATGCCGGCGCCTTCAATCTCGGCGCGGGCCTGTCTTTCGCCGTGCTCTTTGCAGTTTCCGGTTCCTTCGAGCACGGCTACCGCGCGGGCATGATCGCCGGCGTCATTATTCTGCTTGCGGCCCTTGCCCTGTCCTTCCTCATTCCTCGCCCCGAGTCCATTGATGACACCGTGGCGGCCGTCAACGCCCGAAAGTAGGCTCGTGGCATGACGCGAAAAATCATTCTGGACTGCGACCCCGGCCACGATGACGCGGTGGCCCTGCTTCTAGCTCTGGGCAATCCCACCATTGACCTGTTGGGCATTACCACCGTTGGCGGCAATCAGACCTTGGATAAGGTCTCCCACAATGCCCTGGTGGTCAAGGAAATCGCCGGCCACCCGGAGGTTCCGGTTTATGCCGGCTGCGATCGCCCACTGGTGCGCCCGGTCGAGGTCGCCGAGGCCATCCACGGCTCCACCGGCATGGACGTCGAGGGCGTCCAGCTTCCGGAGCCAAGCACCGCGCTTGCCGACGCCCACGCTATCGACTTCATCATCGACACCATCATGTCCCATGAGCCCGGCGCCATTACCCTGGTGCCCACCGGCCCGCTTACCAATATCGCGATGGCCGCGCGCAAGGAGCCGCGCATCGTCGAGCGCGTCAAGGAAGTCGTCCTCATGGGCGGCGGCTACCACGGGGGCAATTGGTCCCCGGTTGCCGAATTCAATATCAAGATCGATCCTGAGGCCGCCCACATCGTCTTCGAAGAGCCCTGGCCCGTCACCATGGTGGGCCTCGATCTCACCCACCAGGCGCTTGCCACCCCAGAGGCCGAAGCCGAAATCAAGGCGCTCAATACTCCCGTCTCCGAGTTCGTCGTGGGCCTTTTCGGATTTTTCCGCAAGGCCTACCAGGCCAACCAGGGCTTTGATAACCCACCGGTCCACGACCCGTGCACCATCGCCTACCTCATCGATCCGGACATCGTCCAGACCCGCAAGGCGCCCGTCCACGTCGAGCTCGCTGGCGCACTGACCACCGGCATGACCGTCACTGATTTGCGTGAGCCTGCCGACGCCTCCTGCCACACCCAAGTCGCCACCACCCTCGACCACGCCGGCTTCTGGCGCCTTGTTACGGACGCCCTCAAGAACCTCGCCTAGGCCAACTTCGCTGTGTGTCCGCCGCGCGGGAACCCAACTTTCAGCCACGTTATGGCTCCTGAACCACCAATTTGGGGCCACAACGTGGCTGCTTTGTATCTTGAGAGAAATGTTGACCTCGACACTAGATGCGGCTACTTAACCTGAGTTCGAGGGCTCGGCCTAAACTTGAAAGGAACACAATCAACCCAAGGAGCCACCATGAACCAGCACAGTTTCCGCCACATCGTAGTGATGGGAGTATCCGGCTCGGGAAAGACCACGGTGGGGGAGGCGCTGTCGCCGTTGGTAGGTCTGGATTACCGCGATGGCGATGATATGCATCCGCAGGTAAATATCGACAAGATGGCTGCGGGTACACCGCTCAATGATGCGGACCGAGAGCCGTGGTTGGAGCAGATTGGTCAGCGGCTGGCGGATAGGCCAGAAGGTGCGATGGTGGGCTGCAGTGCGCTGAAGCGCAAGTACCGGGATTTGATTCGCGAGTACTGCCCAGCCGTGGTGTTTGTGCACGTGCACGGCGACTTTGATGTGCTGCATGAGCGGATGCAGCACCGGCCGGGGCACTTTATGCCGGCGTCGCTCCTGCAGTCGCAGTTCGATACCTTGGAGCCGCTGGAAGAAGACGAAACTGGCCGCGTCTTTGATGTGACGCGGCCAGTCGAAGAGATTGCTCAAGAAGCAGCTGCCTGGATAAAGGCAGGCGCCTAAAAGACTGCCGCTACTCCGTAGAGCATCAAGACCAGGGCAAAGCCGATGACGGAAATCAGCATTTGGTTGACCGTCCAGGTCTTCAGGGTGGTGACCGTGTCCATGCCCATTAGGCGGCCGACGAGCCAGAAACCGGAGTCGTTGACGTGAGAACCGAAGACGGAACCGGCGGCGGTGGCAACCACGATGAGCGCGAGCTGTAGCTCGTTGAAGCCGCCGGCTTCCACGGCGGGAACCATGAGGGCAGCGGCCGTGGTTAGTGCCACGGTGGCCGAACCTTGGGCTAGGCGCAGTGCCACGGCAATGAGGTAGCAGGCAAGGATAACGGGGATGCCGAGACCGGAGAGGGAATCGGCCAGGGCGTCGCCAATGCCGGAGGTACGCAGAACGCCACCGAACATGCCGCCGGCACCGGTGATGAGCACGACGGAACAGATCGGGCCAAGCGAGGAATCAATGAGTTTTTCCAGCGCGGTCTTGTCCACGCCGCGGCGCAGGCCCAGGACCACGAGTGCAATGAGCACGGTGATGAGCAGTGCGATCGGGGTCTGGCCGAGCATGACAAAGAACCGTACCCACGCGGCGTCGGCATCGATGGTGCCATAGGACGCCAGCGCATTAAGACCGGTATTGAAGAAGATGAGGACCATCGGGATGAGCAGGAGGCAAATCACCGTTGGGGCAGAGGCCGGCTTAAGCGGCTGTTCTTCCTCAGAAAGCACCGGGCCGGCGATGGCATCAGTAACCTTGAGGGGGAATTTCTTGCCGGAAAGCAGGCCGAAGCGGTAGCCGGAAATATACCAGGTAGGCAGCGCAAGCAGCAGACCAACGAGGAGGACGAGGCCGAGGTCAGCGCCGTAGAACTCGCTCGCCGCCACAGGACCTGGGTGCGGCGGCAGGTACACGTGCATGACAGAAAACGCACCGGCGGCCGGCAGACCAAAGGCAAGGACGGGGCCGTCCAAACGGCGAGCAACGGCGAAGATAACCGGCAGCATCACAATCAGGCCGGCATCGAAGAAGATGGGAAAGCCCATGATCAGTGATGCCAGGCCGAGCGCAAGGGGTGCTTTGGATTCGCCGAAGTGGCGGACCATGGCGTCGGCAAGCGATTTAGCGCCACCGGAGGCTTCCACCAACCGGCCGATCATGGCGCCCAGGCCCACCAGCAACGCCACCGAGCCCAGAGTGGAGCTAAAGCTTTCGGTCATGGTGGGCACAATGCCCTCGAGCGGAATGCCCGCGGCTAGCGCCGTGAGCGCCGAGACCACCAGCAGGGTGAGAAAAGCGTGGAGCTTGAAATAGATGACCAGCACCAAAATCACGGCAATGGCGGCCACCGCAATGCCTAGCAGCGGGCCGGTCGACAGGGTGGGTTCCCACGTATCCATAAAGCGGGCTCCTTTTCTTATGCAAACCTTTGAATAATGGAAACGTTAGCAGTGGTCCTGTGTGCCGCCTAAAGCAATCGGCTAAATGCGACCTACCCAACACGTAGA
>NZ_JASBOF010000032.1:0-6481 GCF_039907195.1 Corynebacterium sp. c3Ub_189
GGATTACCCCAGGTAAAGCGGCACGTGACGAAACCGCCTTCCGTCATGCGCTCAAGGCCGGCCACCGTCTGCGCCAACAAGGGCAGCGCCTGACGGACGCTGCCATTATCGATGCCTACGAGCACGCCTACAACGTCGCCCAGACACACGGCGGAGCCGGGCGTGACAGTGAGATGCCACCCATGCGCGACCGCCAAACCATGGCACGTCGCGTGCGTGGCTACGTCACCCAGTCCAAGAGTAAGGCTTATGGAAGCACTAGCGCGCCAGGAAAAGCCACCAGCAGCGAACGCAAAGCACTAGCCACCATGGGCCGCAGAGGCGGCCAGAAAGCCGCACAACGCTGGAAAACCGACCCTGACGGTAAATACGCGCAGGCACAGCGAGAAAAACTGAGCGCAGCTAACCGTAGGAAAAAGGCATCGGGTAATAGTACTCGCGCCCAGATTCTTGCGGTGTCCGCCCAGAGCTTCGCACAGACGGGCAAGATACCTACATGGGCTGAATTAGGTAGTGAAGTTGGCGTATCTAGACGCACGGTTGCTTACCATGTTGCAGCGCTTAAGGAAGCAGGTTTGTATCCGGACGGATAGGGTGCAATACCGTAAGCAATATACGGTTCCCCTGCCGCTAGGCAGTTAAGTAAAACCTCTCTTAGCAAGACTGGGTTGGATGGATCATGTCCCGGTGTCACTAAGAGTGCCAATAGTGTGTTGCTGCTAGCGCCAGAAGACGAGTAGATCGAGAAGCTCGGCCCAACCGTGGATCGTGGCCATGGGGTTGGCAAGTATTGCGCCGACGGCAGCGCTTAGCGCGAGCGAGGGCAGTTCAGAAAGTCGCTTAAGACTGGTGCGGGGATTGGTCATAAGTCCTCCTCGTACGGCGGTATTTCGGTCGTGCGAAAAGGAATATCCGAACCGCCGCGTTGTCCAACTCCAGGCGCTTGGCCTGGGCTGCCGCCCGAGCCGGACGGCTCGGTTGCCCCCGGTGCAGTCCTCGTGTGCTCAATCGCGCAGGAGTGTCTGGCCCTCCATGGGTACCGCCGCCGGGTCTTCAACGGCTTAGACGGGCACACAGCGCGCCGCGAGAAGCCGCCACACCGCCCCGCAGGACTGATAAGCGCGGTCGGGCGGAATGTTGCCAAATATGTTGCTGGCCCACCGGCCAGTCCTGGCGGACAAGCCGGGCAGTTTTGCGGCGGGGTGCCGTCAGTCTTTCGGGCCGGAGGAACCGGCCCGAGCCCACGCCGCGAAGCGGCTTGGGAGACACACACTATATGCACTCTTAATGAGAATCGGGATAAGGCGGCTCCGGGGGCTTCAGCTCGTTGCAAATGTGCCCAATGGCTATCCCAGGCGATGTGCTCTGGGGTCTTAGTCATCAGACCGGAGTAGCCCTTGTCGCCATCGACGGAGCGGCGTAGGCCAGCGGCTTGCGTTTGGCGTACTCGGTGCGGGGTAATGACGTTGTCAGCGATTAGAGCGCGCGCAGAAGCGCGTCAGGGTGGACAATATCGACCACTAAAAGGTTATTCATCGTGCTTGGATTGGCTTGGACGTAGCACTGCCAAGTGCCTTCTCGCGTGAGGTGTGGTAGATGCCCTCACACAGTTCGCCAAAGCTATTGCCTATGATTTGGAACACATGTAACCTCGGGAAGTGACCCACCCATCTAGAAATTAGGAACACTATGAGAACTCAGTCAAAAGCACTGACGGCACTAGCTTCCGTAGCTATCCTTTTTGCCGGTCAGGGACTAGCATCCGCTGCAGAAAAGGACGATCCTACAACCCTTCAAGAGTTCCAAGAACAGACCGCTGCAGAAGGATCAATCACTCCGGAGGTTCTGGATCAAGCTTTTGAGGAACTGATCAACTCGGATGTTCCCCGAACTGTAAATGATGACTCCACCGTAACCTTCGACCTCGAGCACATGGATCTAACGTTAAGGGATCCACATGCCGTCACTCCCTATGTGAGCGGAGGGAGAGAAAACGGGGGATTCTGGGTAGAGTTCACCCCTCTTGAGCAGGATATGCTCATCAGTGGATCGGGGTTTGCCTTGGGGACCGCCATCTGCGCCATTCCCGGTGTCGGGTGGGCTGCCTGCACCGTCGTTGGAGCCATCATCACCGGGGCAACAGTAGTCCTCAGCCACAACAAGAAATGCAATGACCGCATGAAAGTCCATTACGGGTGGAACGGAAGGGTCCGTGGCAACGAGTGTGTTTAACAATCAAGTGTGAAGAGGACTAATGAACAGACATAAAATATCTCCCAATGCGATTGTCGTTGCACTATTTGGGCTGGCAATTTCAGGTTATGTCGCCATCGCAAACAAGTCGATCCTCGGATTTTTTATCCTCATACTGCTCACCATAGTTGCAGCAGTACTGGTCAATCACGTCAGAAACAATCATCAGGAATAACCGGTGAGTAAATCTGCATAAATGCGTACTTAATTCTTTTATCTACTGAGTACGGATAACTTCCTGTAAATGTCCTCCCCAACGCTTCTAGTGAAAGGAGATGCTGGGGAGTTCCTTTTATTGAGTTCCCTCCAGCCGCTCTTTGAGATTGGTGGCTAAGTCTAGAAGTTCGTCGGGATTATCTGCGGGCTGCTGTTGGGGCAGATTTCTCTGTGCCGCGCGCACGAACTTAGCGAGTATGCCGGCTCGCGGGCCAGTGGCAGGTAGCTTCGCTTGTATTGCTTGCAGGTGCTTGGCGGCACTGTTGGCGGCGTCAAGCGCGTACTCGTAGTCTCCACCTTCCCCATGCTCTTTGATAAATAGGGCGCACCCTATTGTTACGTGCATTTATGCCGGTAAGTTACGTGTAAAATAAGGCAGTTTCTGCCATTATTTTACACGTGTATAGTGGGGTTAAGGCCTCAGTTATACAGAAAGCGGTGGTTGTGATGTTGTCGTCCGATGGTTTCCATATTGAAAGTCATATTGACTCTGTACCCGCGTTAGCGCGGGTGAAAAACCTACATGACGGGTTGTCGTCGGGACAGCAGGCGTTGGGCAGGATCGTACAAGCCTTGCTTGCTGACGCCGATGGTCTCGACGGCATTCAGCTGTACGCCCTCTCGGACGCAATCGAGTCCTATCGTGACGCGGTCATCGCCCAGGAGAATACTGCCTTTCAGCCCTCGAAGAGCGAAGACTAATGCGTGAGCAGCGGGTGGGATATATCCGTGTTTCAACGGTAGAGCAGAATAATCAGCGCCAGAAAGAACTATTGTCCACGTCTGGAAGTATTGACCGGTTCTTTGAGGATAAGATTTCCGGCCGCACTAAGACCGAGCGTCCTGGGCTTGGCGAGTGTATGGCCTATGTGCGCGACGGGGACGAACTCGTCGTCTCATCGATCGACCGCCTCGCCCGCTCACTAACCGATCTGCGCGGTATTGTCGACGAACTCACAGGCAAAGGCGTGACCGTTACCTTCCTGCACGAGAACTTATCTTTCTCGAAGGGCACTAGTGACCCGCGTGCGGATTTAATGCTAGGTATCCTCGGCAGCTTTGCGGAGTTTGAGCGGGCCATTATCCGCGAGCGCCAGGCGGAGGGGATTGCGTTGGCGAAAAAGGCCGGCAAGTACAAAGGCCGCAAACCCGCCCTAAGCCCAGACCAAGTAGCAGAAATTAAGCGGCGCGTGCTAGCAGGGGAGTCAAAGGCAGCACTCGCGCGAGAGTTTGGGGTCACCCGCCCTACGGTGTACCGGGCTTTGAAAAACACCTAGGGTAGTGCAGCCGTGATGGTAGATCAGCGCGCCCATAAGCCCCGCCATATGTCTTGACATATAGCAGGACATATGGCGGGGCTTATGTTATAGCGTATGTTTAAACATAAGTTTGCAAATAGTCATCAAAGCCGCTGGTAGGTAGACGTTAAAGGGTTTCTTCTACGGCATCTTTTTCGTCCTGGACTGAGGCCTGAGCCTTCCTTTCTTTTTGTCGAGTGACGTAAAAAGAAAGGAAACAGGGCCAAGGGTTGGCAGAATAACAATAACGGCAAGCCATATAGGTGCAAAAGAGCACTCATCTCTTTATTAAACAGCACGATGGTGCTTATCGTCCAAAGAAGAAAGAGCGACAGCATAACCACTGTGGTTACAAAGTCGTAGAACGTAATCATCAGGCCTGCCTAATTTGCTTCCTGTAGCGGATTCCTCGATCGGAAAGATGGGGATACTCGGTCTCACTCTCAAACTTCAATCCCCGAATATTAAGAATGCAACCTTACCTATTCTACAGGGACAAAACCGCTCCTGGGTGCGGTGATTGCATTTATCACATTATCTTAAAAGGTGAGTTTATTTGTGAGATAGTGAAATTGTTCCAGAACATACTCACTCCCTCAGCAAGGATAAGAACATGCTTCACTACACCCCATTTTCAAAAAAGGGAATCTCCATCTTGGCCGCCTCCACGCTTAGTGTCAGCTTCTTAGCATTCGCTCCCTCGGCTACAGCTACCGAGATTGATGACGGACTAGTTGACTCAATCGTTGCCGCAAATACAAAGTCTCCCTCTCCCTCTACTGGAGAGAAATGGGTACCAAACGATGGAAGCTTAAAAATAAACGAAGGATCCTTACTTCCACAGCAGGACAGCATAACCACTCCGGCACCATCGAAGAACGCAGGAACAAAGACAAAGTTAATAGAGCGCGAAGATGGCAACCAGCTAGTTAGCATTAGCGATGGAGACGCCCCTTTGGAACTTTCTTTTGAGTTCTCAGATTCTTTTCTTGAAAAGCTTCCAAGCGGACACATTCTAGTTCGTCCAGCAGAAGGTGAGGAACCTAGCGCATACATTGAACCAGCTTGGGCCAAAGACGTAGATGGAAACGAAGTAAATACTCACTTTTCAATCGATGGAGATAAGATAATCCAGCACATCTCGTCGAGTCCTGCCGGCAAGCCGGTTATTTCAGATCCCTATATCCGAGACGTTCATGGCTGGGGAAAGAAAATCGGACAAGAGCTAGTCTTTTCCAAAGACGAGACGAGCGGGATCGCCATAGGAACTGCTTACTGCGCCGGTAAAATAGCAGGAGTTGGCCTAGGCTCTTGGCTAGCCAAAGGTGCGTGCGCAGGCGCTGCCGCAGTAGCAGCTCACGCCACTAATACAGGTCGCTGCCTTACCATCCGAGCCCTCGGAGGAAAGTACTCTCCAAACATCGTATTCCCGTATGCAACTCGGTGCTAGGGACAAGAAATGCAGTTTCGCTTTTCACCGTGAGTAGACATGGAAAATAGCCAAGTTCTTGTTTTAATTGGAATCACCCTAATTATTTGGTGTGCGCTATACAGGTACAGAACAACCACCGCTAAATGGGTTTTTATTGCAGCCTCTTTAAGTACCTGTCTAGCGTTTGTCCTAGGCCTATCAGGATTTTTAGGTCTAGGACATGATTCCATCGATTTGTTGTCTCTAGTAAACGTATTTTTAAACACGTTTATATTGTTGGCCATAGGCCAGTCCCGCAATCGAAGTAAATCGACCCGCATTAAGGATGTATAGATCGATATCCCCCCCGATCGCGACATTAACGCGCGCCAATTGTACTAACACACACCTAGCACCTGTTGCCGTCAAGCCAAGGAAATTCTCTGAAAGTATAGGCTTGGATGCAAGTAATATGATCTTTTATAGCTCCTGATTGTGCCCACATAGATTCCGTTCCAAACCTACCGTGTATCGGGCATTGAAGGTGCTATAGGCATACAAATCGTGGTGCTGTTGCATAGTTGGGCGGAGAGCAGCGAAGACTGCGCGCCCTGGGCTTGGGGAGTGTATGGCGTATGTGCGCGACGGTGACGAGCTCGTCGTGTCGTCGATTGATCGCCTCGCCCGCTCGCTAACCGATCTGCGCGGCATCGTTGATGAGCTCACCAACAAGGGTGTGACCGTTACTTTTCTACACGAGAACCTATCCTTCTCGAAAGGCACTAGTGACCCACGCGCGGATCTTATGCTGGGTATCCTCGGCAGCTTTGCGGAGTTTGAGCGGGCCATTATCCGCGAACGCCAGGCGGAAGGAATTGCGTTGGCGAAAAAGGCCGGCAAGTACAAAGGCCGCAAACCCGCCCTAAACCCAGAGCAAGTAGCGGAGATTAAGCGGCGCGTGCTGGCAGGGGAGTCAAAGGCAGCACTAGCGCGAGAGTTTGGGGTCACTCGCCCTACGGTGTATCGGGCGTTGAAAAACGCCTAAAGCAGCACAGCCGTGAGGCCAAATCAGCGCGCCCGTCGGTTCTGGCATATGCTAAAGCGCATGTCCGGTTTTGTGCAGTTCTACCTGCATATTCGTTCGTCTAGCTAGGGTGTTGGGCGAAGACATCGATGGACTTGAACATGGCTACGAGTGACTCTGTGTGCGTTTCCCTTTATGGGCAGCTTCTGCAAGGTAGGGGCGGGTTATGCTACTGACTTCCGTCAGGTGTGACTGCTAACGTTATTTTCGGTTCACAAT
>NZ_JASBOF010000033.1:0-6481 GCF_039907195.1 Corynebacterium sp. c3Ub_189
CTGATTATTTCACGCCGGTCTTTCTACTGCCCCAACTTTGCAACAGCACCCTTCACACTCCTTCCACCTGAAGTGTTTGAAGTGGAAATCTTCAATTATGGTAGCCTTACCTAAACTAGGTATAATCTTTATACTTTCCGAAGGGAGTCTCTGCCGCTGCAAACACCAGCCCTGAACGGGATTCGGTCTCAACCAACGGTGGTACCGCTGGCGCATCGGCCAGCACCAGCTGAATCCGCAGGGGCGAACCACTAATTTCCATGGTGCAGACGGCAGCGTCCGATTGCAACTTTGGTGCAGATGTATCGCAGCGCCATTCGCTTCAACGGCCTGGAGGCCGCAAATGAATCGGATGTGCTGCGTATCTACCGCTAGAAACCGCAGCACATTGGAGACCAGCCGCCAAAATGGGCGAGGTTTAGAAGATGAGAAGCGAGGGCCGAGACGAATGTTAGTCCGAAGTTGAAGGTGGCTGCGAGGTTGAAATCCATCCGGAAATATCGCGAAGTTCTGGGAATTTCCCTTCCCATCGCTGGAGTACAACTCGCCGGAGTTGCATTGACCACCACGGACGTATTGATGCTGCAGTCCGTGGGCGTACTGGCGATAGCCGGCGGCGGCCTAGCGATGCAGCTTTACAACCAGATCCGCACGATGTGCGTGGGCATGGTGACGGCCGGGGCAAATCTTGTGGCTGAAGCAGCAGCAAAAATGGAAAAAGAGAAAACCTCTTGTCAAAATTGCGAGGCGGGAGCAGAACAGATCCGGCGGGCTGTGCGCTCCTCCTTCGCGGTGGCCACTGGCACTGCAATTCTCGGCGCGTTACTGGTCATCGCCCTAGGCGGATTGGTCCTTGTTCTGCCCATCGACAAGCACGTTGCCCAACTCACCTTCGCCATGACCCTTGCGCTCGCACCCGGGTTAGTCCCGATGATGTGGCTCAACGTCCTGCGCCAATTCGCCGTGGGCATGCGAAAACCCGGCTCCCTGTTAACCATCACGCTGATATCGATATTTATAAATATCGCATTGAACTGGTTATTTATGACATGGGCAGCCTCGGATCACTGGAAGGTAGCGGGCATCGGGCTTTCTACAACTGTCATCCAACTGCTTACCTTCCTGGCCTTCCGGATTGTGGTACTGCGCATTCCCGAGCTACAGCCCTATTTCCACATCCTTCCGTGTAAAGGAGATGGGGAGACTATCTGCCGCCTCGTCCGCCTCGGGGTACCAGTCAGTCTGACCTATGGCTCGGAGGCTGCAATAACAACCATCGCCGGTTTAGTGATGGGGACCTTTAGCCCACAGATGCTAGCGGCGCACAATATTGTGAACCAACTGGCGTACATCGTTTACCAAGTGTGCATCGGCTTTTCTCACGGCGGCTCGGTGCTGATCACAAGGGCTCGGGCCGAGAGTGCCGACTCAGTGCGCGAGATTACCCGACGCATATTGTTCGTCGTGGTCACGTATCTGGGAATAATGGGCGCGCTGTGGCTTCTGTTGGGCAGGTGGGTACTGCATCCTTTCTTAAAAGAGGCAGATCCCACCACCTTTCACATTGCCGTCCTGCTCCTATGTCTCGCGGTACTGCAACAGTTCGCCAAAGGAATCCAAAACGTGGCAGTGGGCCTACTGAGAGGCCTGAAAGACACCACCTCAGGGCTACGCTGCACCCTCGTCGGGTACTGGCTGGTTGGCGTCCCCGGGATTCTGATATTTGGAAAGCTCCTCGGATGGGAAGGATATGGCGTCTGGTTAGGACTCATCATGGGTTTCGCAACCACGGCGGTACTGCTGCTACGCACATATTCCCGCCGACTGAATGAACTGACTTAACGGGAATGTTGGGGGGTAAAAGTTTCATCACCCATTGTAGATAAACAAAGGTATGGCTAACCTAATAGATCCACTTGGAAGAAAGGATTGCCTTGTCCCTCACGACAACTAGGGCTCGCGGTTTTAAAACCCCACGCGCCCCTCACCACCGAATGGCCCGCGTAGTCGCCTCAGCCGTCACCGCCACTGCCCTCCTTATGACCGCTGCCTGCAGCACTAACGATGAACAACAGACCGCAGATGACGGAGAAAAGCAACAGATCACCGACATTCTCGGGCGCGAAGTCGAGGTCCCGAAGAACGTCGATCGGGTCCTCATGGGCGGGCAACGGATGCTTTACACGACATCCATCCTCAACAAAGAAAACCCGCTCCAGGGCATCGTTGCCTGGCCAGATGACCTGGAGCAGAACGACCCTGGCACGTACAAGAAGTACGAACAGAAATTCTCAGAGATCGAAGATATTGAGCAAACTGGTGAAGTTTACGACGGCTCGATGTCCGTTGAGCAAGCTTTGAATTCCCGTCCAGATGTCTTCATTGTCTCCGCAAGCAGCTTCGAAGCCGCCCAGGATGCTGGCATCGTAGACGGTCTAGAAAAGGCCGGAATCCCCACGGTTACCGTCGATTACTTTACCGACCCGGTGAAGAACACCGCACCGAGCGTGCGCTTGCTCGGCAAGGTACTCGGCCACGAGAAGGAAGCGGAAGAGTATGCCGAGTTCTATGAGTCCAAGGTGAACATGGTTCAGGAGCGCCTAGAAAAAGCCAAGGCCACCCCCACACCGACCTTCCTCTGGCGAGCTCCCGGCTACTTCGACTGCTGCTCTACCTTCGCTAAGTCCAACCTAGCCCAAATTGTTAACGCAGCGGGTGGCGAAAACGTGGGCGACGATATGATCGACGCCAAGCAGGGGCAAGTCTCTCCCGAGGCGCTAGCTGAAAAAGACCCAGACGTCATCATCGCCACCGGCGCAGACTGGACCGGCGCCAAGCAGCAGCCAAAGAAGAATGGCTTTGTACCCCTGGGCTACGACGAGTCCACCGAACAGGCAGCCAAAGACTTCCAACGCGTTGTTGACGGGCAACCTGTCCTTAAGGAAATGCGGACGGTCAAGAACAAGCGGGCCTACGCTGCGTGGCATCACTTCTACGACTCCCCATACAACTACCTAGCCATCGAGTGGTTTGCCAAAGCCATGCACCCCGACCTGTTTTCCGATGTCGACCCGCAGGCCGATTTGGAAGAACTACATGAAAAATTCCTCCCTGTGGAGGCTAGCGGCACCTTCTGGACTGGTTTGCCATGAGCCACGGAGCACGAGCGCAATCAATTGCCACCGGAAGCGAGGTGGACGACCAAAACTCTACCCCGCAACGGCAACGCCCCCGGTCAAACTGGTACCGAACAGCTAGCAGGCGAAAGGTAGCGATCATCGCAGGGCTTACGGCCCTGCTATGCGTCACCATTGCCATAGATTTCCTCATCGGCAGCAGTTTGAACGCAAATGAGGCGCTCTACGTGCTCTTTCACCCCAGCGATTCCCGCCCAATTGACTGGCAGATCATCTTTGATATACGTCTGCCTATGACCGTCACAGCGGTGCTCATCGGTGGCACCCTCGCTGCTGCCGGCGCAGAGATGCAAACCATCTTGGATAACCCCTTGGCAGAGCCCTATACGCTGGGCATTTCCGCCGCTGCGAGCTTTGGCGCAGCCTTTGCCACCGTCTCAGGATTCACCGCGGCGGGAATCGGGGCAGCGCTGGGAATGGCGGGCAGTGCTTGGGTCTTCGCCCTCGCGGCCTGTGCGGTGATCGTCCTATTCTCTCGGTCAAAGAGCTCTGGTACCGAGGGAATGATTCTGCTGGGCATAGCCATCGTGTTCCTCTTCGATGCTCTACTAGCGCTAATGCAGTACCTCGCCTCGCAGACCCAATTAGAGCAGGTGGTTTTCTGGACCTTGGGCAGCCTTACGCGCGCTACGTGGCCTCAGATCGGCCTTCTCGCGGTCATCTCACTAATCGGAATTGCTTACTTCTACCGCAATGCGTGGACGCTGACCGCGTTTCGAATGGGCGACGACCGCGCTAGGTCCATGGGTATCAATATCCCAAAGCTGCGCACGTACACGCTGGTGGGAGTCTCCCTTATGGCGGCAACTGCCGTTTCGATGGCCGGGACAATTGGTTTCATCGGACTCGTCGGCCCACATATCGCCAGGATGCTCGTTGGTGAGGACCAACGCTTCTTCCTCACCACGTCCATCATCTCAGGTGCGCTTTTGCTGACCTCAGCCTCAGTGGTATCCAAGCTGATCCAGCCTGGGGCGATTCTGCCTGTCGGCATCATCACCGCGATTGTGGGCGTTCCCGTGTTCGTCGTCCTCATTGTTTTGCGACGCCGCCCCCGAACTGTCTCCTCAACCTAATGATCGCCTCTCCCAGTACTTCCTGCCCCAGAAAGGACCCCCTCGTGGAACAACCGCCCACGGTTCCGCCAGAACCCACACTCCGGGTAGATAACCTGTGCTTTTCCCATGGAGACGAACAGATACTGAATGACGTATGTCTCCCAAAGATCGAAGCTGGAACCGTCACCGCCCTCGTCGGCCCTAATGGCGCTGGTAAGTCGACTTTGCTGCGCTGCATGGCTAACCTATGCCGATTCAGCGGCGACGTCACTGGGCCCGAGGCAGTATATTTGCCACAGGATCCCCCGCCGGAAAGCACCCTTACCGTATTCGAATCGGTACTTCTGGCACTCCAGCATTCCCGGACGGGATTCAGCGGACTACGGGTAGCCACATCCACACAGGACCGAGTCAGCTCGGTCCTCACGCGGCTGGGGCTAGAAGACCTAGAATCCCGAACAATGTCCCAGCTCTCCGGCGGCCAGCGTCAATTAGTAAGCTTCGCCCAGGCCATCGTATGCCGGCCGCAGGCATTACTACTGGACGAGCCAACCAGCGCTCTTGACCTAAGAAATCAGCTCATCCTCATGGAGCATATTCGCGCCTATGCAGCTGAAGCACCCGCGGCGGTCGTGGTTTCGATGCACGATCTTTCACAAGCAGCGCGCTTCGCTCACCGCATTGCGGTACTCCACGCGGGCACTGTATACGCACACGGAGCAGCTAAGGACGTGTTAACCGCAAAAATGTTGCGTGAAGTCTACCGCGTAGATGGAAAAGTCACCCTTACTGATGACGGTTCTGCAGCAATCACCACATCCAGAGCCATATAAGGGGCTTGAAGTGCCCCGAGTTTTGTTCCTAGGCATGTTCCTTGATTTCTATTATTCCCTGTTGCGGGTTCTTCTTCCACAATTCGGTTTCCACCTCGGCTGGGGTTCGATATCCCAGGCTTTGGTGGAGCCTTACCTCGTTCCACCATGACACCCACTCGAACGTCGCGATTTCTACCTCGACAACATCATTCCACCTGCGAGTATGGATGAGCTCATTCTTGTAAGAGCCGTTAACGTTTTCAGCTAGAGCATTGTCATTTCAGTCACCGACGGTCCCAGTGGAAGCGGCAATCCCGTGCTGGGCGAGACGCTGGTTGTAGACAACGCTGACGTACTATAAGCCGTGATCCGAATGGTGAATAAGGCCTGTTGTTTCCTTCGCGCTCACAATCGCTTGGTTGAGTGCTTGCAGCGGTAATACCTCGGTGCGCATCGAGTCCGATAATGCCCATCCGACGATCCGCCGGGAGTAAACGTCAGTGACAAACGCGGTGTACACAAAACCCTTCTTCGTACGCACGTAGGTAATGTCGGCCACCCACAGCTTGTTTAAGGCCTTGGGCTTTGAACTCACGCTCGACCAAATCCGGGCGCAGATCCGGCCTGTTGAGGTGTACGGGTTGTGATTGGTGATCCGCCTGTGCCTGTGCCAGAAACACCAGCTAGGCGCATCAGCCGGGCGGTTTGCTCACGACCGATGTCGATTCCGTCACGGTCAAGCGCATGCCACATTGTCCGCACGCCGTAGACACCGTAATTATCCCGATGAATGGCACCAATGCGTTCAATCAGCACAGCGTCACGAAGGCGACGAGCACTTAAGCCCACGGGCTTTGGACTGGCGATAACCACGCGAGGTGATAAACCCACCAGCCCGGTTAATCTTCAACTCCGGTGCAGATGAACTCGACAGAGAAATGATTCCGGTATTTATCGATGAACCGGATCATTTCTTAACGTTTGGGGCCTGGTCGTGAGGCGAAAAAGCTGACGCAGCCTTCAGCAACTCGTTGGTATCTCGAAGCTCTTGATTTTCGCGGCGTAGCCTGGCATTTTCGGTAGCCAAATCTTCAGGAACAGGTTCTGGGATGTTTCCCGCACGACGAGCAGGCTTAAGTCCATAGACGAGCCGTGTGCCATGAAACCCCCAACTTTGAAGCTACTGCCTAGCACGCGGGATGCATCGACATGCTTTCCGCCAAGATGCGGTCCTCCACGAGACGGACCACACGGTCCTTTGCATCCTGGTCAAATTTTCTTGGCATGTTCCAGATTTTCCCATCTACTCAAACGGAACAAAACCTGGGACACTTCAACCATCCGACGACAACACTACAATCACCACTTTCTGTATAGGTAAGGTCTAAACCCCATTATACAGGTGTAAAGA
>NZ_JASBOF010000034.1:0-6383 GCF_039907195.1 Corynebacterium sp. c3Ub_189
GGCAGTTCAATGGACCGAGAGGGCGCTTAATAGTTGTGGTGGCCTAGTTCCACTCAGGCGCGTCTTCGAGGCGCAGCTCGGAGTAGCGCGCTTCTGGCACAGAAGCCGAGTATGGCTTGCCCTGGGCTTCCCACTGCTGGTCAGAGTTGCAGCGCACGTCCTGACCATCAGTGTCGAGCATGGTAAAGCCCCACACCAGCTTGCCCTGCGAGTTCGCAGGCAAGGTGTACGGGCCAACCACCTGGTTTAGCTTCCAGTGCTGCTCGCTGACGTAGTTGAAGCCATAGGTCTTGGTCAGCACCTTGGCCAGCTCGCCGGTGCCCTCAACGGATCCGGAGACCTCGATGGTCTGGGTGCGAGCTTGGGTGACGGTGTGCTTGACCGGTACTTCCTCGGCGTTGCGGTTAGCCACGCTGGTGGCGTCGGTCTGCTTGAACCAGCGGCGCTTTGCGGTGACGTAGGTGCCGTTTTCACCTGGTGTCGAGCAATGCGTGCCCGGCTTATAGTCGTCGTTCCAGCGCTGGGGCAGCTCAAAGTCCCCACCGAAATCAGCGGCGTGGGCAACAGGAGCGGCCACCAGGCTCAGCGCCGCGAGGGCGCTAGCGATGGACGTCTTGCTCACGTTTAGCCCCAATCGTTGTTATCGCGGGTGGAGACCTCGATGTGGCGCTCCTTTGGAAGGGTGGCGGTGAAGGTGCCACCGTTGGCCTGCCACTTGTGGTCGGAACCGCACACGGTCTTCTGACCCTCGAAGTCAGAGACAACCCAGCCTGCGCGCAGGACGGCGGTCTTGCCCGGAGCAATGTTGTACGGACCAACCTGCTCGCCTACCTCGTAGGACTGGCTATCGGTGTAGCTGGAGGAGAAGGTGAAGTTGATGAGGTCCATCAGCTTGAAGTCAATGCCAGCGGACACATTCCAGGTCTTGGTCTTGGTCTCGGTGATGGAACGGGTTACTGGCAACGGCTCATCGTTGTAGTTGGACACGGTCCAGGAACCGGCGGAGCCATCGAAGTAGGTGCGCTTGATGTCAACGGTCTGGCCGGTATCGCCCGGGTTGGAGCAACGCTCACCGATGGTGGTCGGGTTAGCCGGGCCGAGGTCACGCTGCGGCAGGGCGTTAGCGGCCGGAGCGAAGATGAGGCCGGAAGCAACGGCAAGAGCCGCGGTGGTAGAAGCAATCTTGGACTTGAACATGGAACTTTCTCCTTGCGTAGATGCGGGTGGTGTTTAGTAGATGGTCTGGGTAGGAACCGGCAGGTCGCGGAATTCGTCTGGAGTGACGTCCTCGGTGCGGGTATTGCCGGCCTTATCGGTGATCTTGGCCTCTGCCCAGAAGCCGCTCGGGGCGGAGGTCTGCTTGTAGTTAGAGGTGAGGTCGTAGTTTCCGCTCTTGCCGCAGTGAATCTCGCGGTAGTTAATGCGGGTCATGGTGGTGCCATACTCCACACGCACGCGCTCGCCTGGCTTGAGGTCGACGTGCTTGAGCTCGGTGCCGACCGGCATGTAGGCACGCTTTACGGCACCGACGGACTCCAGCCAGCCCTTCGGAATATCGCCGCGGTTGCCCTGCCAGTTGGTGTACGGGGCGTGCTCGGCACCAACGACGAAGTCAGTTACCGGTGCAAACTCGTAGTCACCCTTGGACCAATTGAGGAAGTCCGTGGAGTAACCAGCCTTGCGGTAGGTCGGCTTTACCGCGGTGATGTCCAGCGGGTACCAGGAGCTATCGCCGGCTTCACACTTGTCGCCTTCCTTAGGCCAGGAGGGATCGCGCTGCAGATCTGCAGAAGGCTGCATGATTTCGTCCTTCTTCGGATCGGCAATCTTCTCTAGGCTCGGGCCGGATACAGAGGTGTAATTGCCCTCGATCGGCTTGGAGTTTGCACCCGGGGACCGGGATGGAATTTCCATGGCCAGATCGGATACGGAGCCGTCCGCCTTGATGATGTAGGCAAAGGCGTAGCGCTCGGCTGGGCCCTTACCGCGGATGACGTTGGAGCCTGGGATGTTTTCCAGGCGGTCATCGTTGCAGCCTACGAACATGGAGATGAAGTCCTTTTCAATGACGCCGTATTCGACGCGGAAGGACTCACCTGGCTTCAGTTTCACAGGGCCGAAGGTTTCTTTATCGCGCCAGCCGTTGGTCATCTTCAGACCGATATCGGACTTAGCGGTGGTGTCCCAACCGGAAGGCAGCTTGGCCTTGGAATTGGCTTCAATCTCGTGATTGGTACCAGTTTCTACCTCGGCGGTGTAGGGCACTTCTTGGTTGGTGGTGTTTTTAAACTGCAGGGTGCCGTCGCTCATGTAGCGGCGACCGGTTTCCGCAAAGCGCCATTCACGCTCTGCATTGTCGCCGGCGGCACTGCAGCTCTTGTAGAGGTTGGAAATGGGATATGCCTGCGGCATCGGGGGAACATCTCCCGCGTGTGCCACTGGCGTGAAGAGAGCCGCTACGGCGAGCGGTGCGAGCAAACGCAGTCCCTTTTTAATCACCAGAAGACCGTCCTTAATAGATCGTTAAAAATTAGGGGAAACATTCATGAAGACTCAGGTAATAATAAGGGCTTACAGGGCCCACATCAATAGTTGAATGAAATTCTTTCTAATGCCTTTACCCACCTTGAGGTGCAATAATGGGTGCTCACCTGCCCAGCACCGTTAAATGTTTACAGAAGAACCCACCCCCAGATTAGGGCCCTTCGGCCTGGTGCCACCCAGGGAATCCCCAGATTCTATGCACTGCCCACGTTGCAGTGGCATTTACCACACAATCGTTTTCCACTCCGCGTCCCCGCAGCGTTCCATTCCGCATTGAGCGGGGTGCGCTAGTAGTGTGGGGGCCTATGACTGACCTGAAAACCACCGCCGGCAAGATCGAGGACCTGGACACCAAGCTCGCCGAGTCCCGCGCGCCGCTGGGAGAAGGCGAGCCGGCCGCCCGCACCCGCGTGACGCAGCTGCTCGATGAGGGCTCCTTCGTGGAAACGGACGCGCTAGCCCGTCACCGCTCCACCGACTTTGGTCGTGAGCATGACCGCCCCTATACCGATGGCG
The DNA here is from genome assembly GCF_039907195.1 of Corynebacterium sp. c3Ub_189. Classification (NCBI taxonomy): domain Bacteria; kingdom Bacillati; phylum Actinomycetota; class Actinomycetes; order Mycobacteriales; family Corynebacteriaceae; genus Corynebacterium; species Corynebacterium sp. c3Ub_189. Next base: position 3,061 of record NZ_JASBOF010000034.1, read on the forward strand.
TGGTCACCGGCTACGGCACTATCGACGGCCGCCGCGTGTGCGTCTTTAGCCAGGACGGCGAAATCTTCGACGGCACGATGGGTGAGGTTTATGCCGAAAAGCTCACCAAGGTATATGACCTCGCCATCAAGACCGGCGTGCCCATCATCGGCATCTATGAATCCACCGGCCCGCGTGTGCAAGAGGGCATCGTCACCATGGCCGGATACGCCCGCCTCATGGCGCGAGTCTCCCAGGCTTCGGGCCTCATCCCGCAGATTTCCGTTGTCGCAGGCAATACCAGCGGCATTGCGGCGTTCGCGCCGACGTTTGCCGATGTCCTCGTAGTTACCCAAGGCACCGCCCTCCACCAGGCCGCCAGCCACGTGGCCGGCGCGGAGCCAGAGACCTTCGGCGGCGCCGCAGCCCACGCCGAGTCTGGCACCGCCCACCTGGTGGCCAGCGACGACAAGCAGGCTTTGTCCCTCGTGCGCGACGTTCTGGCCTACTTCCCCGCCAATAACCGCGCCGCGGCGCCGCGTGTGGATGCCGGTAGTGTCGCGGACTTTGATCTCAATAGTGTCATCCCGGATACCGCCGCGCAGGCTTATGACATGTGCGAGGTCATCAAGGCTGTCGTCGATGAAGGCTCCTTCTTCGAGCTTTCTGCCGAGGCGGCACAAAACATCGTTACCGGCTTTGCCTACATCGATGGCCGCGCCGTCGGCATCGTTGCCAACCAGCCGCTGGCGCTGGCCGGCGCCTTGGACTCCGCCGCCGCAGAGAAGGCCGCACGTTTCGTGCGTACCTGCGATGCCTTCAATACTCCCATCGTGGAATTCGTGGACTCCCCAGGCTTTGTGCCTACCCCGGAGGAGGAAAAGGCCGGCCTGCTGCGCAGGGCGTCGAAGTTTGCCTACGCGCAGGCTGAAGCGAGCGTCGGCAAGCTCACTGTGATCACCCGCAAGGCCATTGGCCCGGCCTACGTATTTATGGGCGCCAAGGACCTCGGCGCGGACTTGGTCTACGCATGGCCCACCGCGGAAATTGCTGTCACCCAGGCCTCCCAAGCTTCCCTGGCCATCTATGGCTCGGAGGACAAGGAAGAGGAGATGGACGAGCTCTTCTTGCACCCGTATGCCGCAGCAGAGCGCGGGCTGGCCGATAATGTTATCGAGCCAACTGCAACCCGCCACTACCTGGTAGAAGGCCTGCGCCTGCTAGAGCGCAAGGCCGTGGCCCAGGTACCGAAGAAGCACGGAACCGTTTAGGAGGGGAAATGTCTACGCCGGAAATCAAGGTAGTCAAGGGCAATCCCACCGAGGATGAGCTCGCGGCCCTGCGCACCGTATTGGCGCAGATGAGCGCCAAGCACTCGGGCGTTGCCGGAGAACGCAATGAATGGGGCAACCCGGCCGAGCGCTTCGAGCGCTTTGGCGCGCAGCGCGTCTACAACCCCTCCGCATTCCACACCGTGCGGTACTTCTAATGCGGCTTATCCTTGCCTCCCAATCGCCCTCGCGCGCGTCTATCCTGCGCGGCGCGGGCGTGGAGCCCGTATTGGAGCCGGCCGATATTGACGAGCGCTCCCTCGAAGCCTCGCTCGCAGGCCAACCGCCGGCCGATATCGTGGCGGCCCTCGCCACCGCCAAGGGTGAAAAGGTGGCCGAACGATACCCCACCGAGCCCGTCATCGGCGGCGATTCCATGCTGCTGCTCGACGGCGAGCTACAAGGCAAGCCCCATACCGCGGAAGCCACCATCAAGCGCTGGCACCAGCAAGCCGGCCGCACAGCCGAGCTACTTACCGGCCACTGCCTCATCTTTGGCGATAAGCGCCATGTGGAAACATCTACCACCACGGTGCACTTTGCCCAGGCAAGCGAGGCCGATATCGCAGCATATGCCCACTCCGGCGAGCCTCTCCACTGCGCCGGCGCCTTCACCTTGGAAGCCATGGGCGGCTGGTTCATTGACCGCATCGAAGGCGATCCTTCCTCCGTTATCGGACTATCACTACCGGTGGTGCGCCGCGCGCTCTACGCCTTTGACCTGAACGTCTCCGATTTCTGGTAGCAGCGCGCCGGCGTCGCTACAGTGGGGTGGCATGGAAATGAAAGACATGCTTGCCCCAAAACCCATTGAGCTGCCAGCCGATCCCGGCGCAGAGTCCACCTCGGATCTCGCCGCCGGCATTGTTGCCCACCCCGATTCCCCGCTGCTGTGGGCGCTCCTAGCGGAGCAGGAGCTCAAGGAGCAGGAAGGCTCTGAGCCATCCGCTTTCATCACCGCCTACGCCTACGCGCGCACGGGCTACCACCGCAGCCTCGACCGCCTGCGCGGCAATGGTTGGAAGGGTTGGGGCCCTGTCCCCTTCTCTCACGAGCCGAACCAGGGCGTCCTGCGCGCCATCGCCGCGCTCGGCCACGCAGCCAAGGCCATCGGCGAGGACGACGAATACGACCGCATTCGCCAGATGCTTTCCGACGCCGACCCGGACTCCCTCGCCACCCTCCTCGACTAATCCTGGAGTTTCCGCATGCCTGCCGTGACACCCCGCTGCCTACGCCGCTTCTCCGCCGCCGTAGTGCTCACCGCTTCCGTGCCGCTCGCGCTGAGCGCCTGCGGTGCTCAAGATGATTCTTCTTCCTCCCAAGAGCCGGTCTTTTCCAGCCAAGCACCTGCCGAGGATGAATCCTCCGACGGAGACGACACGGCTTCCGCAGCAGCACCCTCCCCGTCGGAGTCCACCGACGGGAGCGATGAAGCGACCACGCAGCAGCAGGACAAGGACAGGGACGCCGAGTGCACGGAGCTGCCCAACGATCCGCGCGAGGTCTACGCCTCTGGCACGGCCCCGGGGCGCATGCCCGCCGATGACGGCAGTGATTTCAATTACTGGATCGCCGATATCGACAATTCCTATGACCCGTGCGCCACGATTAGCTGGATCGTCTTCCGCGGCTCAATGGGTGATTTAGACGGTCCGGCGGGCACCGGCGCCTCCATTGCTGATGGCATAGCCTTCTACGTCAATGGCGCTCCGGCCAAGGACATGTCCGTCTTCGATAAGGTAGAGAGCGTCACCTCGGTCTCAGACAACGAGGTCGATTTCACGTGGGGAGAACGCAGCCGCTCCACCGCAGAGGGCATTACCGCTCACCACACCGTGCGCTTGCAGGCACAGGGCGATTCCCTCGAACCGGTGTCTGGTGAAGTCGAGGAATTTAACAAGATGTGGGTTGACCTTCCCAGCTACCAGCTTGGCACCTACGACTAACTTTTAGGCCGGCACTTAGTCGCCTATGCCGGCAATACAATGCGCCCCAGCGGAATTGAACTGG
>NZ_JASBOF010000035.1:0-5489 GCF_039907195.1 Corynebacterium sp. c3Ub_189
AAGAAATGGCAGAATTCACCCTATTTTACAGGAAACATTCCGCGTCAAACCAGCGTAACAATAGGGTGTACCCCAGGTGCCCCTACCAGCGGCCGCAGTTGAAGGCTTCACCTACCAAATGGTAAAGTTAGCTATATGCGAACCAGTCAGCGCTCCGAGATCCTGGAAGCTGCCCTCCGCGTCATGAACGCAGCGGAGGGTGGCGACATTACCCTTGACGCAGTGGCCCACGAGGCCGGGCTCACCAAACCGGGATTGCTATATCACTTCCGCAACCGCGACGTACTGCTCGCCGCGATCGTCGACCACGCTGCGGCCAACGTCGAGAACGACATGACTGCCACCCTTGGCAAGCCCCTCGAGAACGCCAACGCCACCGAGCGGCTCCTGAGCTACGTTCACGTCGCCGCCCACGGGGCCGCCAAGCGCGCCGAGTTCATCATCTGGGGCCAAGCGACGTATCGGCCCGAACTCACCGAACCGTGGACTACGCGGATGGGCCGCTGGCTCGAACTCCCGGACGATCTCGACGCCGCCACCCGAGCCAGGCTGACCACCGCCCGACTCGCCGCCGACGGACTCTGGGGCGCCCAGGCCACAGGTGTGTCCACCCTCCACGGCGCGGATCTCGAAGCCGTCGTCTCCAGCATTCGCTCCCTGATCGAAGGAACAACCCCATGAAGCAGTGGTTCCTGCTCGCTGGCGCCATCACTACCGAAGTGGCGGCGACGCTGTCTCTCAAGGCGGCGCTCAATCACCCATCCTGGTACATCGTGGTTGCTGCCGGATACATCGGCACTTTCGTCTTCCTCACCTTCTGCCTGCGCGAAGGAATGCAGATCGGCGTCGCCTATGGCATCTGGGGAGCCAGCGGGGTCGTGCTCGCCGCCGTGCTATCCGCCGCGATTTTCGGTGAACCTCTGACCGCTGTGATGGGTCTTGGAATGGTTGCGATCATCAGCGGTGTCCTCACCGTCGAACTCGGCTCCCAGAAAGCTCAGCAAACCGCAGCCCAGGAAGCAGGAGTCAACTCATGAGATGGATCTTCCTCGCAGGCGCCATCTTGTCCGAAGTCGTCGCGACCATGTCGCTACGAGCCTCCGACGGTGGCCGGGTGAAGAAATGGTTCATCGGCGTCATCGCGGGGTATCTCGTGGCGTTCGTCGCCTTAAGTCTCGCCTTGGCCGACGGCATGGCCCTTGGCGTCGCCTACGGCATCTGGGCAGCATCCGGCGTAGCTCTCACCGCGATCCTCGCCCGGGTCATCTTCCACGAACCCCTCACCCGAACCATGGCCCTCGGCATCCTCCTCATCGCCGTCGGAGTTCTCACCGTTGAACTCGGCGCCAACTTGGCGAACTGACGCATTTCCGCAGGTAAACCAGGCAGATTGGTGTGCTGCACCACGAGGCGCACAGACAAAGGCTCCCCAATGAGCGCCTGTGGGCCTAGCGTTGTGGATGTGATCACCTGTGTCGTCCACTACACCATCGACCCCGACCAGATCGCAGCCTTTGAACAGTTCGCCCGCGCTTGGATGCGGCATGTCGACGAACACGGCGGCACCCACCACGGGTACTACCTACCCGCGGAAGGTGTGAGTGACCGTGCGGAATCCCTGTTCAGCTTCCCCAGCCTGGCTGCCTACGAGCAGTACCGCACCTTGTTCGGCACCCACTCGGACTTCATCGCCGCTGACCGGATTCGAGACGAGTCCGAGTGCGTCCTGCGGTACGAGCGCACCTTCATGCGGCCGCTCCTACCCCAGGGACACTGAAAGGGACTCCGGCAGCACGCTCGGCACAACCCACAACGCCGCAGGTCAGCGCGTACAGATGGGTGTACCCGATTGCGAAGTGGATCTAGCGGGCTCTAACCCGGAGGGGTAGGCGATTCCACATCCTTAAATATAGGGGTGCGGCACGGAGTGTCGTCGATAAATAACCATTTGATGCGCGCGTGCGGAATTAACAACGAAATACCGCTAAAACAGACAACATATGGGGTGCACAGAAACACATATAAGTTCTGCGGAAAACCTATAGGGTGCGTCGCTAAAAACCGCTGTGCGCGAAAAACATAAAGGGTTTACGGACCCGGTCCCAGACCCCTCAATACTCTGAGCCGGAAGAATGGAAAGTGGAAGGTTGATGTATCCCCACTATTTATTTTTTCCGTTTTTCGGAGTACATCGGGAGCTACAACTGCGGACCAGCTCTGTGTGAACTAGATGAGAAGGCGCAGCAGCGAATCATCGACGCTGGACAGTTGGTGCTGCGGGCACGCGAGCGGCACCCCCAGCGGTCACTCGCGGAGTACTACAACCCGTTATCGATGGACCCAATTCTGCTCAAGGCTCACAACAACTTGGACCGGGAAGTCGATAAGGCTTTCGATGTGGCACGCAAACTCACCAACGAGCGCCAGCGCCAGGAGCTACTGTTCGCCAGCTACGGGGAGTTGGCGAGGGGCTATGTCTCCTCGCTTTCATCAAAATCTAAACCACCAGCAGGGTCGTTCCCCGTGCGGGTGATTTTGATCGGTCCCGCTGCTGGGTGTAGAACCCTGTCGCTGGCAACGCCGGGAACTATGACTGTGCCCGACGAGAACACGTCACTGCCATAACGCGGCTCACGGTAGACGAACATGGGTCGTTCACTACTACTGGTGGATTTCGGTTTTGGTGGTGGGGGGATTACCGCCGCCGGCCTCGATTTTTCCGTTGAGGAGGGCGTTGACTACTTCCCGATTGTGAAATGGGCCGATGGCGCGGTGAAGAGGAACCAGTCACCTGGAAGAGATCGATCCAGTCGCTGGTGTGCAATCTGGGAGGTAGGGTTGCGGGGTCGATTCCTCGCGAGCGCAACCATGATTGTGTCTCTGAACGTGATGAAAACAACCCTGCCCTTCGGAGAATTTCCCCTATCCCGCGTCCCCGGGCGGTGAAAACGGTGTGCACCATCGCCTGAAAGGCTTTGCGTTGCTCTATCGGGATCTTCGGGTCACCCACCCGGCGGATCACTAAGATCCCCCCGTCAACGTTTGGCTGTGGCCGGAAAGCAAACCTTGGTACTCGGGAACCAAGGTGAAACGTGAACCATGGGGACCACTGAGCTGTCATCATCGTGCTTGCACCTACCCCGGCCCGGCGGCGAGCGACTTCCCACTGCATGAGGAGTACAGCGTCAGTCCATGCCGGCGCATGCAACAGCTTTCGAAGAATGGCAGTGGTGAGGTGAAAGGGAATGTTTCCCACAATGACGCAGGGAGTGGCGGGTAACGGGAAGTTGAGGAAATCATCATGGACCACTTCGACCGACGCCGAGGCGGTCTTTTTTGTGAGTTTGGCAGCTAGTTTTGCGTCTACCTCAACTGCCGTTATTGCCCTCCCCAAGTGGGATATCGGGTGAGTGAGGGCACCGCTTCCTGGCCCGATCTCAATGATGGGGCCGGAGGTTTGTTTTACAAGATCGACGATGGAGTTGATGATCTTGTGGTCTGTGAGAAAATTTTGGCCATGTTCGTGACGGCCGTATCCGTATGTAGACATCAGGTGTGCTCCGTGGAGTTGAAACGGAGCCGGGCATGGCAAATGGCCGCCCGGCTAAAGGACCGGAGCGGTTTCTAACCTGCGGGAGGGAGAAAACCGCCTTAGCGGCTGGTGAGCGGCCGCATGAAAACGGAACCTGAAATCAACATGGGCCTATCGTATCCAATTAATTTCGCAGGGTCCAATACGGTGAGAAAGAAGACAACCGCACCGCAACAGTGCAAGACCTCTCTGGATTGGAATTTGTCCTACCTTCGGCTCGTCGTACAGACGCCACTGGCGTATTTTGTCTCTGGGCAACGAGGGGGAGTTACCCCCACCTCCGGATGTTTTTAAGGTGCACCCCTTATTACGCTGTGGTGCGGGAGTAGTTTTGTCCGACTGATCGGACTACCCACCGACGTGGGGCGGGTAGTTCGAGGTCCCAGCAGATGATCGCGTCGATTTCGCCGCGTTCAAAGGATGCCACCATGGCGTCGTAGTCGGGGCGAGCCACATTCTTCTTTGACGCGGAAATGGACTGATCGACGTAGTTATGTCCTATGTCCAACGTCCAAGCCACGCTGCTTTGCAATGGCTTCACAGTCCTGACGCTGCCGGTCGATGGTGAGGCCATCCACGTCAGCGTCTCGCGAGATACGAAGGTAAATAGGAGCGCGTGTTGCCAAACGCTTTTAATAAGGCCCTTAGCTAACATTGAACTTAAAACTCGACGCTCTATCCACTCAACGTCCTCGTATGGTCCTGTCTTGCTTTGTAAGCGATTGGTACATCTCAGAAACCCCGGTGTTCACGATCTCTGTCTTCACATAGATAAAGCGCGTTGGCAATTATTACCCTTAAAGAGTGATTACCAACGAACTTCGAAATTTACTGGCCAAAGCAACCACCCATGCACAGCGTTTTCAGGACGGAGAAGACCACACTGTAGCCGCAGCGCTCCTTACCAAATCAGGAAAACACGTACTCGGTTTGAACGCGCACCATTTCCTCGGTGGTCCTTGCGGGGAGATCTCGGCTTTAGCCAACCATGCTGCTAGTTATCCAGAGGACCCAATCCAAGCAGTAGTCGCCGTATACGGACCTACTGGTCAAATTATGGTGCTGTTGCAACTTGGGGCGGGAGCCAAGAAAGCTCCGTTTTTATTGTGTGATCAACGCTATGTGCCTGTGTTGTCAGGCCGTCTCGAATACCCGGCTAACAATCACTGCATCCGGATTCGGGTGACCATAGGCAAACATCGTGCCCTGCCCCTTCCGCAATGAGTGCATCGCTTCCATCCCTTTCAACGTCCGGTAGGCAGACGTTTGGTTTTTGAATGCTCCTTTCGGCCCCAGGATCCGCTTTAACCGGCCATGATCGCCTTCAATGACGTTGTTGAGGTATTTCACCCGACGATGCTCGACCGTCGATGGACAGACGCCTTCCGCCTTCAGCTCAGAGATTGCCCTGGCGAGTGAGGGGGCCTTGTCGGTGCTGATCACCCGCGGATAGCCTGCCGATTTATTCGACCGCAGCGTCTTCGCCAGGAAACGCTTCGCTGCCGCGACGTTGCGTTTTGGTGAGAGGTAGAAGTCCAGGGTCTGGCCACCTGCGGTGATTGCCCGATAGAGGTAGCACCACTTTCCCCCGACCCGGATATAGGTCTCATCCACCCGCCAGGACCTGGCCTGCCAGTCAGGAACTTGCCGATACCACCGGGTCTTCTTATCCAGCTCAGGAGCATATTTCTGGACCCAGCGGTAGATCGTGGTGTGATCGACCGGCACTCCCCGCTCGGTCACCATCTCTTCGAGGTCGCGATAGCTCACGCCGTAGCGGCAGTACCACCGCACCGCCCACAGGATGATTTCACGAGGGAACTGCCGACCGGAGAAGATGCCCATGGACCTGATTATTCCACGCCGGTCTTCCTACTGCCCCAACTTTGCAACAGCA
>NZ_JASBOF010000036.1:0-5205 GCF_039907195.1 Corynebacterium sp. c3Ub_189
AAAATCAGTGCCGCAAACCCGGACGGGCGTGGGCCGCGCTGGACTCCGCACCTGACCATGGGTTTGCGCCTGCCGCGCGAGGAGGTCCCCGGCTATATCCAAGCGATGGACGAGCTCACCTCAGCGCACTTCAAGGAACTTACCGCCGTCGAGGCCGCCTATTGGCGGCCGCGCACGCAGGAAAAGACCCTTCTAGCAGGGGCTTAGAGCAGGGCCTGCAGGGCACGGGCAACGCGCAGGACGGTCAGGTCCTCGCCCGGCTTGCCGACGACCTGCACGGCATCACCCACGCCTTCTTCCCCTTCGCCGCGCAGTGGCACCGTAATGGCCGGCCAGCCGAGCACATTGAACGGCTCGGTCCACCGCCGTAGGCTCGCGGCCGATTCCGCGGTATTGTCCGGGGTGATTTCGGACCACTTGAGGGGGCCGGAATCAAGGGTGGGGGTGAGGATAATGGGGGCGTCGGCAAGCAGAGCAAGGGCCTCTTCGCGCAGCTTCTCTACGCCCCGTGCGGCCGCCTCGTAGTCTTCCCGGCTGATATTTTCCCCGCCCAGGACGCGCTGCAAGATAACGTCTTGGTACTTATCGCGCTGATCCAGCAACGGCCGGTGGACGTCATAGACCTCCTTCAGGCGCATCGGCTCATAGAGCTCGGCCGTGGCGGCGATGGTGTCTTCCACATTCACGCCCTCGCTGAGTTCAAAGTCCGATCGTTCCAGCGCCGCTAGCAGTTCAGCGAAACGCTCGCCCTTGGCCTTAAGCGCCGTGACATCAACAGCAGAAACGTCCTGCGCCGTGGCCGGCTCTCCATCCGCAGTGGCAATAAAAGCCTGCTCAATCAGGTCAATCGAGCTGGCAAAGAAACCAATGCAATCAAAACTCGGGGCAAAAGGGAAGACCCCTTCGACCGGAATCACCCCAAAGGTGGGCTTGAACCCCAGCACGCCCTGGCATGCGGCTGGCACGCGCACCGACCCGGCACTATCGGAGCCCACTGTAAGCTGCAGTGCTCCGCAAGCTACCAGCGCCGCCGAACCGGAGCTCGATCCGCCGCCGCACACCTCCGGATCACGCGGGTTAATCACGCGACCATAAGCCGAGGCATCGCCCAAAATGCCATAGGAAAATTCTTGCAGGTTCGCTTTCGCTACCGGCAGGGCACCCTTTGCCGTCAATCGCTGTACCACCGGGGCATCCTTGACCGGAGTGCGGCCCACATTCACCTCGGTGCCGCAGGTAGTCGACACCCCAGCAACATCCACGATGTCTTTGAATGCCACCGGCTGCCCCATAAGCGTGGGCGATTCATCCACCGCGTGCTCATCAAACGGGATGATGGAAATCACCGCATTAAAGTTCTGCTGGGCGCGGTGCAGGCGATCAGAAACAGTAGGCATATCGGGAGCTAAGTCCTTTCAACGTCGGCGTCCTTTGATGCTAACGATGTCGTAGAAGGATGCAGATGTTACTACCGTACCTCAGGGGTCGGTCAACGGGCTTTTGCTTAGAGGCAGTTGAACACTGACGTCCTTTCAACAGGGAGGAAAGCTGGCCATTGGGGTCGTAATAAATTGGGTGTAATACGGGGCCAGACGGGGAGTAAGGTATCAGTGTTCCCTATGGGAAATTAGTTGTTTCTACTTTCTTTCCTCACGTTTGGAGTAAGACCCGTGCAGTTAAATGCTGATAAGGCATCACGCCTTTTCATGTTCTTGTCCGCTATGCAAAAGAAGAAAGAAAAAGTAATTCTTTCTACGGCTAAGTATGAAAAGGACGGCGGAAAGGTACTCAGACTAGAACGGCTTAAGGAAGTTGCAGAAGAGTCAGGACGCATTCAATTTGGCGGGTACATTCAAGAAGCCCTCCAATTAGATGAGAAATTCTTGGCTGATGATGGAGCCAACCCAAATCTAATTGCGGTATTCAAAAAGCCCGAGCCGGTTAATCTTCCAGATCTTCCTACGGGGATAGAAAACCTGGTTGATGGATCAACTGATGATCCACTCAAAGAGCCACAGCTAGTTACTGCTACTCAGATCTCGGACGATCAAGCAGGGCAATTTCAACGATGGCTGGAACAGTGGCGCCATTGGGCTGTTGCTGAGAAATATGCTCTGGCGTATCAAAAGGCCTTCGAAATCCAGACGAGTGCAAACCAACAAGCGGACGAGTTCGAACTCATTCTGGGATTGGGAAACCTTGCCTGGCAAGTGAGTGAAAAGGAAAAGGTAGACCGGCAGCTTTTCTCAGTCGTCTTGGCCATGGATTTGGATAAAAGGACCGGCGATATTCATCTTGAGTTAGGAGAGGGGGCACTGAAGATTGAAATGGAGCCCGTTCCTGCACAAAAGTTGGATGACAGTACGTTTTTGACCGATGTAAAAGGAGAAGTTGCCGCGATCGAAGGCGACATCTTGGATCCTGAAACCTTCGCAGATTTAGGCGCCGTAACTGCAAATGGGTTAGATACCAATGCGATTTATACTTCCGAATGGCAGCGCCAAGTTCCCTCTGAGAAAGCTGTGTTGGCATGGCAGCCAACCATCATTTTGCGTAAACGCCAACGTACGGGCTTTGCAACTGCACTCAAAGATATTGCTGTAGCTATCGAACAATCCGAAGAAATTCCGACTGGGCTGGCGCCGCTGATCGATCCCAACTCGCAAGCGGAGCTGCCAAAATCGAATGAGCCGGGTGCGACCTTTGAATCAAACGAAGAGGTCTTCACACCGCTACCGCTCAATGAGAAGCAAATGCAGGTTTTGAATCGAGTAGATTCTCACCCTCAAACCATCGTCCAAGGCCCTCCGGGAACCGGAAAAACACACATGGCAGCTGCCTTGCTTTCTCATCTGTTGGCTCAAGGCAAGCGTGTCCTAGTAACAGCAGAAGCGGATCGTGCTTTATACGAGTTACGAGGAAAGCTACCTGAGGAGATTCGTGAGCTTGCTGTTTCCGTGATTAGCTCTGGACAGTCTGACTTAGCGGAATTGAAAGTAGCCGTCGATACAATAAATCGACGGTCAAGTGATTATGACGAAGTAACATCTTCTCGAAAGATCCGAGAGCTGGAGCTGAAGCTAAATCAGCTCCGTGAAGAGCGAACTGCAGAGTTGAGACGTTGGACTTCGCTTATGGACTCTGAGAAGGCCTCGCTTGGTGTATTAGGCTACGACACGCAAATGTCTCGAGCTGTCGCGAAATGGGTGGACAGCAAAGAGGATTATGGGTGGATCGAAGCTTTACAGGTTCCTAATCTTGAGCAGCCATTTCCTTTGGACGCACAGGAAATTGACGAATGGTTTTCACTTTTGGCTTCCCCAGAGCTCGCTCAAGGTGGAGTGAGCTCCACCGGAGATTCCTTCGACTTCGGTGCGATTCCCACCGTAGATGAGCTCACGCAGGCAATCGAGGCCAAAGCTGGTGAAGAGGCCGTGAACCTCTGGATCGAAAATGAGACACCGGTTAGTGAACGGGAGGCTTGGGCCGATCTTGATGAGTCATCCCGAGTCGATCTTGAACAATCAGTCGCACAAGCCATAAATCAATTTGCGAAAATTCAGCAATTTTCCGCACCGTGGATGGACGACCTACTCCGTGATTCAATGAACGGAAATCTCGCGCAGTGGAAAAATGGACTAGATTCTTTTGCCAATGATTTTCATGGAGCCCAGCAGCGAGGTGGAAACTTGGCTGTTCTCCGGCACATTGAGATTTCCGGCCAATTTGATTCCTTCGTACCGTTGGCGAGGTCAGTGCAGACTTTCCTTCAGAATGGGGGTCAAATTAAGACGAAGGCGGATGGTCTTCCAAAGACCGGTCTACTTACAAAGCCAATAATCAAAGAAGCAGCACCGTTTTTTGAAGGTGTTCGAGTAAATGGAATGCCGCCCACAGGCTTAGCCGAAGTGAACCTTTACCTAGAGTATGTGGAGTTTGAATGGGCGCTCCACTCACTACAACAGTCGTGGAGGTATTCACGGCCAGCTGAGCATTTGTCTCCTATGGAGAAGCTAGGCTTCTGGAGAGGTGAACTTCAGAAATTCTCGGAATCAATTTCCCAAGTCGAGCAGCTCGGATATGCCTTGGGAAGAATCGAAAGCTTTGGATTCAGGGCCGATTTAGGAGAGCTAAATTCGCTATCCAATCGAATTGAAAAGCTTAGAGAGGCTTCAGGGGTCCAAGCCACTGCGGCACGGTTTTCTAACCTCATTTCCATGGGGATGGCAACCATTCGCGACTTTAAGCAGAATTCGGATGCCGTGGAATGGATAGACAGATTAGAAGTAGCGCTGGAACAGCAAAATGCCTCTGAATATGAACTTGCTCTCGAGTCAGCACAGTCTGCTGCCTCGTATTCTGGTGCAATTCGGCGTCGCAACGAGCTTTCCCAAAACGCGAAAGGTTGGTCTGCATTACTTGTCCAAGCACTAAAGGACTCCAATGACTTCGGGTTGTGGCGACACCGTGTTCAAAATATCGAAGAAGCTCGGTACTGGGCATTGGCAGGAGAAAAAATCGCTGCCCGAACAAAGGCGGATCCTCAGGAAATCTCGCGTTCAGTTCGATTTATCGATGAAAGAATTTCAAAGACTATCGCGGAGCTCGCCGCTGCCCGAGCTTGGTCTAAGGCTGTAGGAAAAGACCGAATCGATCCAGCAACTCAATCGAGTCTTGTAGCGTATAGCCAAGCAGTTACTCGCCTGGGAAAGGGAACTGGAAAATATGCTGATCGACGTAAGCGAGATGTGCGTAAGCACTTAGATGCTTGTCGTTCCGCGGTTCCAGTGTGGATCATGCCGATCTACAAGGTCGTTGAGCAGTTCGACTTGGAAGAAAACATGTTTGATGTCGTTATCGTAGATGAGGCATCACAGTCGGGTGTCGATGCCATTTTCTTGCAGTATTTGGCTCCGAGAATGGTAGTTATCGGTGATGACAAGCAGGTTTCACCAACCAGTTTCCACGACTTGGAAGAAATTGGAAAGCTAGCTCAGCAGTATTTGTGGGACTTCGACAAGATAGATTCTTGGTCGGATCCCGCTCGCTCACTCTTTGATGAAGCTAATATGCGCTATGGAGGACGGATCACGCTAGAAGAGCACAGGCGCTGTGTTCCAGAAATCATCGGGTTCTCGAACCAGTTTATCTATGAGCCCGAAAACATATCCCTTAAACCAGTGAGGGAGGTTGAATCTGGCCGGG
>NZ_JASBOF010000037.1:0-3452 GCF_039907195.1 Corynebacterium sp. c3Ub_189
TGTGGTTTGTTTGTGTGTGTTTGTGTGATTTCTTTTTTCTTTAATCAATTTTTTGTCAAGTTCACTTGTGTGGCCACCTGCATGATTTTTGTTGTGTGTGGTGGTTTGTGTGTTCGTTATTAAGGGCGCATGGTGGATGCCTTGGCATGCTGAGCCGATGAAGGACGTGAAAGGCTGCGTTAAGCCTCGGGGAGTTGTCAATTGAGCGTTGATCCGAGGATGTCCGAATGGGGAAACCTGGCCCTGGTTATGTGGGGTTACCCTTCAGTGAATTCATAGCTGTTGTGGGGGTTTACGCGGGGAAGTGAAACATCTCAGTACCCGTAGGAGGAGAAAATAATAATGATTCTGCTAGTAGTGGCGAACGAACGTGGATGAGGCTAAACCGTGTGCATGTGATACCTGGTAGGGGTTGTGTGTGCGGTGTTGTGGGCCCCAATGTGGACTAGCTACTGATGGTCCGCTCGTGTGTTGTTGTTAGGTGAAGTGGTTTGGAATGGCCTGCCGGAGAAGGTGAGAGTCCTGTAGTTGAAGACAATGGCATGTGGGTTGTTGGGTTGCCCGAGTAGCAGCGGGCTCGTGGAATCTGCTGTGAATCTGCCGGGACCACCCGGTAAGCCTAAATACTCAGTGTGACCGATAGTGTATGAGTACCGTGAGGGAATGGTGAAAAGTACCCCGGGAGGGGAGTGAAATAGTTCCTGAAACCATGTGCTTACAATCCGTCAGAGCACCGTTTGTGTGTGATGGCGTGCCTTTTGAAGAATGAGCCTGCGAGTCAGCGGCATGTCGCGAGGTTAACCCGTGTGGGGTAGCCGTAGGGAAACCGAATCCTAATGGGGTGGCAAGTGGCATGTCCTGGACCCGAAGCGGGGTGATCTACCCATGGCCAGTGTGAAGCAGCTGTAAGAGGTTGTGGAGGCGCGAACCCACGTAGGTTGAAAACTGCGGGGATGAGCTGTGGGTAGGGGTGAAAGGCCAATCAAACTCCGTGATAGCTGGTTCTCCCCGAAATGCATTTAGGTGCAGCGTCGTATTATAGCTTGGTGGAGGTAGAGCGACTGGTTGGTTGAGCGGGACTACAATCTTAGCAATGTCAGCCAAACTCCGAATGCCACTAATTGTGTTGTACGGCAGTGAGACTGTGGGGGATAAGCTTCATAGTCGAGAGGGAAACAGCCCAGATCGCCGGTTAAGGCCCCTAAGGGTGTACTAAGTGGAAAAGGATGTGGGATCGCGAAGACAGCCAGGAGGTTGGCTTAGAAGCAGCCATCCTTGAAAGAGTGCGTAATAGCTCACTGGTCGAGTGGTTCTGCGCCGACAATGTAGTGGGGCTCAAGTACACCGCCGAAGCCGCGGCAAGCAATTTTTTGTTTGGGTAGGGGAGCGTCGTGCATGGGTTGAAGCGTTACCGTAAGGAGGCGTGGACTGTGTGCGAGTGAGAATGCAGGCATGAGTAACGAATTGATAGGTGAGAATCCTATCCGCCGGATGACTAAGGGTTCCTGGGTCAAGTTCGTCTTCCCAGGGTGAGTCGGGACCTAAGGCGAGGCCGACAGGCGTAGTCGATGGATAACCAGTTGATATTCTGGTACCCGTACATGCGCGCCCATGATAAAGCACTGATACTAACCACCGCAGATGCACTGCTAGTCTTCTTTGAAGTCTGGTGGTGTTGATGTCGTGGGGCCTGATGTGTGGTTCAAGTGATGGGGTGACGCAGTGAGGTAGCCACGCCACTTATTGGATTGGTGGTGTAAGCGTGCAGATCGTGTGGTAGGTAAATCCGCCGCACATATGGTTGAGACGTGATGCGTAGACCCATTGGGGTTGATGGTGGTGATCCTGTACTGTCGAGAAAAGCCTCTAGCGATGTGCGTGTATGGCCCGTACCCTAAACCGACACAGGTAGTCAGGTTGAAAATACTAAGGCGTTCGGGTGAACTGTGGTTAAGGAATTCGGCAAAATGCCCCCGTAACTTCGGGAGAAGGGGGGCCTCACGACGTGAGCACTCTTTGCGGTGTTAAGCGTTGTGGGGTCGCAGAGAATAGAGGGAAGCGACTGTTTATCAAAAACACAGGTCCATGCGAAGACGTGAAGTTGATGTATATGGACTGACGCCTGCCCGGTGCTGGAAGGTTAAGAGGACCGGTTAGTAGTCTTTGACTGCGAAGCTGAGAATTTAAGCCCCAGTAAACGGCGGTGGTAACTATAACCATCCTAAGGTAGCGAAATTCCTTGTCGGGTAAGTTCCGACCTGCACGAATGGCGTAACGACTTCTCTGCTGTCTCAACCACAGGCCCGGTGAAATTGCACTACGAGTAAAGATGCTCGTTACGCGCGGCAGGACGAAAAGACCCCGGGACCTTCACTATAGCTTGGTATTGGTGTTTGGTTCGGTTTGTGTAGGATAGGTGGGAGACAAAGAAGCTATCACGCTAGTGGTGGTGGAGTCGTTGTTGAAATACCACTCTGATCGGATTGAGCATCTAACCTTGGCCCATGATCTGGGTTGGGGACAGTGCCTGGTGGGTAGTTTAACTGGGGCGGTTGCCTCCCAAAATGTAACGGAGGCGCCCAAAGGTTCCCTCAGCCTGGTTGGCAATCAGGTGGTGAGTGTAAGTGCACAAGGGAGCTTGACTGTGAGACAGACATGTCGAGCAGGGACGAAAGTCGGGACTAGTGATCCGGCACCTACTTGTGGATGTGGTGTCGCTCAACGGATAAAAGGTACCCCGGGGATAACAGGCTGATCTTCCCCAAGAGTCCATATCGACGGGATGGTTTGGCACCTCGATGTCGGCTCGTCGCATCCTGGGGCTGGAGTAGGTCCCAAGGGTTGGGCTGTTCGCCCATTAAAGCGGCACGCGAGCTGGGTTCAGAACGTCGTGAGACAGTTCGGTCTCTATCCGCCGCGCGCGTTGAAACTTGAAGAAAGCTGTCCCTAGTACGAGAGGACCGGGACGGACGTACCTCTAGTGTGCCAGTTATCCCGCCAGGGGTATCGCTGGTTGGCTACGTACGGAAGGGATAACCGCTGAAAGCATCTAAGCGGGAAGCCTGTTTTAAGATGAGGTTTCGTTAAGGTCCCCTAAAGACGATAGGGTAGATAGGCCAGACCTGGAAGCACTGTAAGGTGTGAAGGCTACTGGTACTAATTGACCACAACAAACACCAACACACTCCGTGTGACTTGGCAAAACAACAAAAGAAGAAGAAAACATTGTCACTGTCGTGACCGCGTCCACTATGCAGTATCTGACACAACACCCACACAAAGTGGGCACCCAAAAAGGGGTTTGTACTAATGCTTCGAATGTTTGTCGGTGGTCAATAGCTGCAGGGAAACGCCCGGTCCCATTCCGAACCCGGAAGCTAAGCCTGCACACGCTGATGGTACTGCAACCGGGAGGTTGTGGGAGAGTAAGTCACCGCCGACACCAAACAACA
>NZ_JASBOF010000038.1:0-3091 GCF_039907195.1 Corynebacterium sp. c3Ub_189
GTCAATAGCGTGGTCGTCGTGCCGATCGCCGATAGCACCGATCAATGGGACGGCTTCCCCGCAGCGCGTCGCCGGCTTATCGAATCCCTTTCCAAGGTCAGTGACCCGATTGTTTTCACCGGCGATATTCATCAGCACTGCGCTGCCGAAATCCAATCTGAATCCGGCCAGCCTGTAGGCGTGGAATTGGTTGCTACTTCCATTGCTTCCGATGGCGATGGCTTCGCCGGCTCCAAGAGCACCGAGTGGCTGGAAAAGCCATATGTGAAGGCCATGGATAAGCGCCGTGGCTACATCAAGGTGCGCGCTTCCCGCGAGCACCTTGATTCCGAATTCGTCGTCGTACCGTGGATTGAGCGTGATGATACCGCCCCGCGTGAGACTGCTTTCTCCTTCCGCACCAATGCCGGCGAGCACACGCTGCGCTTCCTCTAAACCCCGAAAGGACAATTCATCATGGGACTTTTTAGCTCGCTTTCCTCTTCTTCCTCTCGCCGCGGTTCTTCCCGCAAGAACTCTTCTAACCAGGATTCCTCTACCCCAGCTCCTAGTGCGGTTGCTGCTCCGCCAGCCGTAACCGGTGTTCAGGCAGAACCGCAGCTCATGGAAAATTACGTCACCTGGGAGCCTGCCTCCTGGGACGTCGTTTTGGACCACTACCGCGTCATCGGCACTGATCCCAATGGCGTAGACGTGCTGTTGGGCAAGACGATCTTTCCCTTTTTCCGCCACTCCCGGCGCGATGTTGTCGGTGAAAAGTGGTCTTATTATGTCAAGGTGGTTGATGCTGCCGGTGCTGAGTCCTCTCCTTCTGGCAAAGCGACGTCTACCTCCCTGCCTTCGGTCACTGCTGGCACAGCGCTAGCCACGATTGGTTCCTTTGACCGAAAGGGCACGGAGTTTCAGTATTCCCCAAAGGACTACAAGAAGATCGTCACCGCGCATCCAGACCAGACAATCACTGTTGGACCGGATGCTACGCCCGCCGACGTCCCCTATCTCCTCCCCGGCCCCGGGGATAAGTGGGCCGGCAGCAAGGCCTATACGCTGAAATGGACCGTCAACCTGAACCAGCCCACTGCGAAAACTGCACTTGCCTTGTGGCTCATTGATACTACTAAGCTCGGCGGCATTCTCGACGTCACGATTAATGACTTTCATAAGCAAGTGGAGCTCCCTCAAGGCGCAACGCAAGGTTCGCGCCAGGGCGATGCCAGCGGGGATCCGACCTCGCTTCGCCCCGTAGCAATCGAATTTGCGCTCCCAGAAAACACCTTGCAAGAAGGTGAAAACGAGCTGGTCTTCACCCTCCAAGAAGGAGGCTGGCTAGCCTGGGATGCGCTGGGGATTTTTGCTAAATAGGGATTCTCATAGCTAGAGAACCTTTCAGCTAAGGAGACTTTTGGCGAAGGCAGATACCAATCTTCGATCAAGAACCCAAATTTTCCATGACCCATCGATAGTGCGGAAGAAGGGTGTTTTCTGTCTTCGTCGTGAGCTTCTTTAATCCTAGAAGTTCAAGTGTTGTCCGCATCACAGTTTCGCGGTCGCGAATGCCCGCGCGAAGATACCCTCTAGCGGTATGCATCCGCAGCTCTTCGTAGGGAACATCATGGATCAAACGCGACCCTAGGGTTCGTACCTCTACCCGGGGATGATCAGGAAGAAAGAATGTACTCTGACCCAGATCTTCTATGTCTGGTCTTTTCACCATCGCTATCGAACCATCTCGGACTAAGCGATTCAAAACTAGTATAAGGATCGTACGGACAGGCTTAGTAACACGAACGCCGCCACTAGATTTTACGTAACGAGAGAATAGGAAGTCGCCCAACATTGGGCCTTCAGCGCTCAAGATCTCAAGAAGTCCTTGAGCGACTTCAGCATCAGTTGCGATATTTGTCGCTACAGTCGTTCCTTCGAAAGCGGTATATTCAGCTGGGGCTTTAGTTAGCTCCGTACCGTGAAAAGAGAAGTCGAGATGTGTTTCTTCTCGAAGATCGCTGTTCTCAAAACCCTGCGTTAAAATCTCCGAGCCTTGTTCTGCCATCTCTAGATCATGCTTATCATGGGCTTCTCCAGATTCCGAAAGAGCATCTTCAAGGTCCTCTTCGGTTGAGAGGAAGGCCTCTACTCCACTTTGTACTTCAATGGGATTGTCTTCTGCATAGACGTCCTCGACAATCTCGACGTTGTCGGAAGTCTCAAAGGTTGGTGCATCTGCCTCGAATGGTTTGATACCCAATTCATCTAGCGCCACCCACACCTTTTGCATCTGTTCGTCCGAGTCTAGATAGAAATCAGATTCAAAAATTCGGACGAATGTCCAGCCGAGACGCTCCAGTTCGCGTTGCCGATGCTGATCCTGCAAAGCATTCTGATCACTGTGCCAATAGTCACCGTCGCATTCAACTGCAAGCCGTCCTTGCGCGCCTTCAACGACGAGGTCAATGCGGTATCCAAACTCTTCGAATTGCGGAATTACCTTGAACCCCTTTTCGATGATTCTGTTATATACCCTTTGCTCAAATAGCGAATCAAAGGGCTCAACCCGTTCATCGTTCGGAACTACTACACATTCTGTTTTCTCTGGCTGCTTCTCCGCAACGCTGTAGGCATACTGCAACAACTTGGCACGAATATCGACTGGGTTCAATTCGTCGAAACCAATAGAATGGAACAACCAAACTTGGTCTTTCGCGCGACTAACTGCAACGTTATAACGCTGCAGGTATTCTTTCTTAGTCAACGTTGACGTGCGTTCACCCGGCGTATACGGCTGGACCATCGAGAGGAATATGACATCTCGTTCAGCACCTTGAAAGTCAGCAGGGCTTCCAACCTTTAGCTCGCGCTCCTCCCACACCTCGGGGGGAACTTTTTCCAAAAGTCGTGCCTGGATATATTTCGCCTGGCCGGAAGTACTAAGTAGCGAAATGACGCCAATAGTCTTTCCTACATATTGCGAATCACCCAAGACGGAAAGAAGACGTTCCACCAGGACATCTGCCTCGGCTGTATTAGTTCTTTTTGTCTTCGCTCCGGTAAAGAAAGCATTGGGAGTCTGAGTAATCTTGAACGGTGCAAGCCG
>NZ_JASBOF010000039.1:0-3080 GCF_039907195.1 Corynebacterium sp. c3Ub_189
CCTAACGACTACGACAATGACCAAGACAACTGGCTAGACAACACCCCCAGCAACGACGGCCCAGAGCTTTAGTAAAAGTCCGTCCCCTTCTCGCCGACTCCGAGCCTATGGTAAACAATGTTTACACAGTGGAGAGTTACCACTGTGGAAAATATCTACACCGTCGCGAAGCAAACTGTAAACATTGTTTACGCAATAAGTGAAAGGACTTCCAGCCATGGTTCAAGGCCCCCACAAGTCAGGACGAGTGGTATCTGTACGGATGCCAGAAGACATCATTGAGCGCTTAGATACTTTGTGTGCTCGGACTGGTCGCAGTCGTGGCTTCTACCTCAAGATGGCAGTTACTGCGATGCTGCCCCAGCTAGAGGAATATCACTGGGAGCACGTCGCAGCGGACTTCGAAGACAAGAGCATTGAAAACGAGTTTTACCGCATCATGCTCGCCGGTCTGTCTGTAGAGCATGACAATAAAGAGAACTAAAATACTCAGCTACCAGCACGTTTAGAGTTTACAGCAAGCTGTATGACCGTATGCCTGTAGACCTGTAAAGCAGTATTTACTGAAATCTGTAAACTAGTAGACGCAATGACGCATCCACTTAGGAGAAGCCATGATCATTACTGCCATTAACGTCAAGGGTGGCGTTGGCAAGACCACTACAACGATGTTTCTCGCTACGGTTTTCGCCCACCTAGGAAAGACCGTGACTGTCACAGACTTAGACCGACAGGGCTCAGCTCTGGAATGGTCTGAACGCGCGGAAGACGGAGGCGATCCTTTACCGTTTGAGGTTGAGCTGTCCATTCCCAAGCGCGTTGATAGGCAAGCAGCACTCGTCGGAGACGATGAGTTCATGTTCATCGATGTACCGCCAGGAGACGAGAACGCTATCGAAGCAGCAATCGCTGTCAGTGACTTCATCATTCTTCCGACCCGTTCTGCTGCCGCTGACCTTTCCCGCGTGTGGGAACTGCGCGACGCAGTTAGCGGAACACCACATGCAGTCCTGCTGACGTTTGCCAGGAAAGGCACCAGTGCCCTTGATGCTGCACGAGAAGCGCTTGATGCAGAACAAATGCCCCACTTTAAAACCGAAATACCGCTACGCGAGGACATGCACCTAGCCTTCGGTTACTGCCCAGGCCCAGACATGCACGGCTATGAACAGGTCGCAGACGAACTCATGGAGATGATGAAATGAGCACCAGCAAAGAACGCGCCAGAGCACAGCAAGGCCCGCGAACCTCGACAAAGAAAACCGCAAAGCCGACCCCGGCAGTGGAGAAGAAAACAGTACGAGGTGCATTCCACCAACCCACCGGCCGCGACTACGTCAAGAAGATGACCGTCGAAATTGACCGAGAACTTCACTCAGAACTCAAAGTCATCGCCGCGCAAAAAGGAGTGACCATACGCGAGATTGTCAGCAACTACCTCGAAGAATACGTGCGCAACAATAAATAAGGGTTTACAGGAATACAGGTTATGTAAAGATGTATTCCTGTAAACCCAGCAGTTCCACATGCGTCATCCCCACCGCAGTGACGGTAAATATGCGCACGAGAAAATGGGGAAGTAGATCTGCAGACGAAAACAGTTACACATGGAAAGCCATGCGTAACTGCAGGTAAAAGGCACATTTTTCGCGTGTCATGACTACTAAATGACACTGGTGTCATTTAGAGTCGGTGGGAGACAGTGAAAACGAAGAAAGCCACCGGGCGGCAACCCAGTGACTTTCGCTTATCACCCAGCTCATCTCTGGGAGAAAGCATGGCCATGAGTCTACAGGCTTACGCGCAAAACGCGCACATTAAAACACCTACCCGTGTCGAACCAGATCGTGGCGGGCTGGATAACACCCCAGCATCCGCCAGTGACCGCGACTTGCTCCGCGCGCATTTAGGCCGCGAGGTGCTCCACGGGTCTGTTGGACGGGATTTTTCCAAGTCTTATATGCGTAATGCTGACGGTACGAACTCGCCGCGCATGTATCGCTTCGACACTGAGGCTTTAGGACGGTGCGAGTACGTCATGCTTACCAGTAAGCAGTATGCCGCCGTCCTGGTTGTTGACGTTGACCAGATAGGAACAGCCGGTGGTGACCCCGCAGACTTAAACCCTTATGTACGTAGTGTGGTGCGCTCACTTATTTCGCACACCATCGGGCCGGCTTGGGTGGGAATCAACCCGACTAACGGGAAAGCTCAGTTCATTTGGCTTATTGACCCTGTCTACGCTGACCGGGGTGGTAAATCAGCGCAGATGAAGTTGCTGGCAGCAACTACGCGCGTACTAGGTGAGCTTTTAGACCACGATCCGCATTTTTCTCACCGCTTTAGTCGCAACCCGTTCTATACCGGTAAGGCTCCTACGGCTTATCGTTGGTACAGGCAGCACAACCGGGTGATGCGTCTTGGAGACTTGGTAAAAAAGGTGAGGGACATGGCAGGACACGACCAGTTCAACCCCGCCCCGCGCCAACAGTTTTCCTCTGGCCGGGAACTTATCAATGCAGTTAAAACCCGTCGCGAGGAAGCCCAAGCATTTAAAGCTCTTGCCCAGGACGTAGATGCTGAAATCGCTGATGGTCTTGACCAATACGATCCGGAGCTTATTGACGGTGTGCGCGTGCTGTGGATTACAAGGGTGTCAGGAAGTTTGTGTGTGAGGCTCTGATCTAGAAGGAGTTTCACCGATAATGACTACGGTGTCACCGAAGAAAACCATGACCCGGCGAGGGTCAACGAGATCAGCGAGAAGCTGATGGAAAACCCTGAAATCGCCAGCTTGATTAGCGAGCTGTCGAGCTCCGCTGATGATGCAAGCGAGCTGGTCAAAGGCCTGCTACAGGCATCAATCAACGCTGGCCTTAAGGCGGAGATGGATGCGCACTTGGGCTACGGCCACTCTGACCGCAAGACGAAAGCCCAGGTGGAAACCACACAGGGCAATAATCACCGCAACGGGTCGTACACCAAGACCGTCAATTCTGGCTACGGCGCGGTGGAAGTGACCGTGCCTAGGGATCGTGCCGGCACGTTTACTCCCCGGATGGTGCCCAAGGGTGCACGTC